>JAYWCF010000230.1:0-4121 GCA_043780715.1 Methylotenera sp.
TAGAAATGTGGTATTACAAAAACAATGTTCGCTACGACCCAAAACGCACATACAAAGAAACAGAAATCACCTTTGTAAACGATAGAGTAATGAATATCGCGTTTTTCAATAATCGCTAATCAATAGAGATAAAAACAAAAGGGCTGCATTATTGCAGCCCTTTTATAACATTATTAGCTTCGTATAATGTATAGCAAATTCAATAACCACTCGGCTTTCAGCCACGTTCAACAATCAAAAACATAAGCTGCAAATACTCTTAAAATAGGTAAAAGTTATCCACAGGCTCGCTAAGCCGCATTCAGCCTAGCTTTAGGGGGTTTTCAGCCCTTATTTTGAATTACCGCACCTCCGAATGTATCATGTAGTTCGCTGCTTCTGCAATACTTCCAAATTGGTAACAATTTTCAAACTTCTGCGAAGTAGGGGTTTTACGTTGCAAGCTGGCAATGTTTCCATTTAAGCTGCCAAGACTTTGATGAAGTCGGGAGCCCGACGGCGCGGTCGCGCCGCGTGCTTCATCACGCTGCAATGCTTCCAGTTCGGATACAGAGGGTTTTGCTACGCGAGTAGCCAAGAATGTCTGTTTTTCAGCAGCGTTAGCTGCTGCGCGCTCTTTTAACCATTGGCGCGCCATCCATAAGTAATTTCCCAAGTAATTGAGCTGATGCGGTTCAAAGCCACGACCAGCAGGGCCATACAACACGCCCTGATAAATAGACCAGCCATCCCAAGCCTTATCGACAATGGCATGACCAGCAAACAGGCGCATGAGGCGATAGGCCGCATAAGGAATACGACTAGAGCCGTTTTCCCAATTGCGCAAGGTTCTGGTGGTGACTTGTAACATTTCAGCCGCTTGACCTGGCGTTAAACCAGCACGCCTGCGGACGGTGTAGAAATCCTCACTGTCGATCCACTGGCGCTTAGTTTTCGGGGTTGGCATAACAGCTTAGCCGGTGGGTAAATCCACCATGATTTGGTAAGAGGGTGCTTAGATGCGCCAAATATCTTGCCATCACGGCACAGCTTTTGCACGTAGGACACACGCAAGCCTAGCTGTTCTGCAAAGGCTTTTACAGGCAAGCCTTTTTTTCCAATGCCATCAGAGTACGCTTTAATCATGTTCAAACTCTCCACGCGATGCATTGATGGATACTTTGAACGCTTCATTACCTGCTCGGCAAGCATCTAAAAACGGCTTTCTTTTTGCTGCCTCTTCTTCGGGTGTCAATGGGATACGTGTATGCCCACTGAATACGTCACAGAGATTACAGAGCGTTTTAAACGTCTTTTTGTCACTATGTGTAAACTCGCGTTCTATATCGCCAATTTCAGCTTCTACAAGCCCGCTTAATACTTTGATTTGTCCGATGGACAGTTGAAGTTTGATGATGGACGAATCGGGCGCATCGGTTGTACGGTAATACATATCGTTCTCCTATGATTGTTAAATTGTCTAAACAAAAACAACCAGCGGAAAACTTTTCCTATTACAGCTTAAAAAAAACCTATTTTGCTGCTGCCCAGCCGATAGGCGGGTGGCAGCAAATTAGGTTAAATTTTCAATTATTGACGTTCCTATTTCACTTGCTAAGTCTTGTCATTACACGGTTTAAGTTTGACTGTACGTGTCCAGTTACACGTACAGTATGCGACATTTATGTCGTTTTTCTCACTTATCAACCACCTGAATCACTTCGTATAATGTATATTATGTTAAATTAAGTATTTACCTAATTGGTGATTATTCTAAGATGCCAATCCTTTATCGGCATCCTCTTCAATCATTGCAGATACATTCACAGCTTGAATTAAATCTCTACCTAATACTAAACGTAAGGCCACATCATTCGGTAAGTTATCGTTTCTAATTAAATACGGTTTATTCAACAAATTTCGGTTTAGATTCATCGCGTCTTCGCGGTGGCCAGATTTATATTGAATATGCGTTTTCATTTGGTTAAAGCGTTTTGCATCGGCCACTTTTAATTGCATAATGCCCGATTCTTTAAACTTGCCAGCGACGGCTTTTGCGATGCCTTTAATACCGTTGCCATTAATGATTTCAACAAACTTGTTGCTATCACTTACGTTAAAACTTGCAATACTGTTACTAGCCAAATCAAATAATTTATTTATGGCAGGCGCATGTTTAAAGCGAATGCCGCCAGATATAGCGGCTAATAAATTGTTCGGCTTTTCAACAATTGGGCTTGTTTGAGATGTGTGTACATTGGCGGTAATAACTGGCTCTGCTTTGGCAACACTATTTAATTGAGGATCTAAACTTAGCTCATACACGCTGCTGGCGGTTTGCACCATTTTTGCTTGCGGCTTAGTTTCAATCACAATAATATTGCTGGCGATAATTTGTGTATCAACGTTTTGCGCTACCGCATTTGGCACAACCGTTGCATTTGAATCTACAACATTATTTGCAACCGCAACACTGGCTTCAGCCTTAGGCAGATTGCTAGTATCAACATTATCCTGTGCTAATTCTGCTGTTGGTTGATTATTAGCCACAAGTGCCAAATTTTTCTGTGCCTGCATATACCCAGGGTCAAGCGTAATGGCTTGTGTAAGCACACGATTTGCCTCTGCAAATTGTTGATTTAAGTAGTAGGCATAACCTAAGTTATTGAAATTAATCGCATTAGGCTCTAGTTTTGTCACTTGTTCAAAAAGCGGAATCGACACAATATACAGCTTTTGATCGGCAAAAACAGTGGCTAAACCGGTAATGCTTTTTGTGTAAGCAGGGTCCAAACGCAGCGATTTTTGATACGCAATGACGGCTTGATAATACTTAGCCTTTTTCTGGTACGCGCGCCCTATTTCATAATATTGCTCCGGGCTTTGCGCCTGAATCAAATCTGCCTCGCTGCCCGCCACAATCGTGGCATTGTTTGGCGCGCTTTGAGTATTTTCAGACACATTTTTATTCATTGATGAACAGCCGACTAAGCAACTGGTTGCCAATAAATAGCCTAATAATTTGGATGTCGTTTTCATAATCATCACCTTTGGTATTTAAACTTTAAGCAGTGTTAATCTTTAAGAAAATGCCTCTTTAAGTTGCATTAACGACGGCACTAAAAGCACCACAAATATGGCTGGCATTAAGCAAAATAAAAGCGGAAATAACAGTTTTAAAGCGATTTTAGAGGCGGTTTCTTCGGCCCTTTGTCTGCGTTTGGTTCTTGCGGTATCCGCATGAATTCTAAGCGCATCGCCAATGCTGGTGCCAAAACGCTCAGATTGAATCACCATGGTTGCCAGGCCGTCTATTTCTTCAACCCCTGTGCGCAGCGCCAAATTTCTTAAGGCGCGCTCTCTGCTAAAGCCAGAGCGAACTTCAATCAGCAAAAGTTCTAGCTCTTGGCTAAGCACTTCCGATTTAAGCTTAATTTCAGATGCCACTTTAGATAAAGCTTGATCAAAACTAAGCCCTGCTTCCATGCAAATAATCAATAAATCCGTGGCATCTGGCAATGTTTCGACAATATCTAGCTGGCGTTTTTTAACAATTTTAGATAGCACAATATTGGGCAAATAATAGCCTAGCGCCGCAAATGCAATAATGATGAATAATGTGCCAGAAACATTTTCGGCCTGAATAGATTTATCTAAAAAAAAGTAACAAATGATAGGAAAGCTAATAGTTAACAAAGACTTAATGCCAAAATAAAGTTTAGGTGCATCGGCTGTACGCCAGCCTGCATTAACAAATTTTAGCTGTAATGGCGATTTGTCCCAGCCTTCGCTTGGCAATGCCAGCCTGCTTATAGGGTCTACCACTTTAACAAGAGTGCTGATAAATTCGGAGTTAGCGCTGCCATTTTGTTGGTCTACAGCAAAGCTGCTGGCTCTTTTTCGCGCTGGGTCAATGCTCACTTTGTAAATAATGAGTGATAACATTGAAAAGACAGCAATAAATAAAAGCACTAAAAATAAAATTTCTTGAATAGTCATTTTAGTTACCTACATTTTGATATTAATAATGCTGCGCATCCAAATAAACCCCAATATCATCATCACAGCCGCAATTTTTAAGCTGTAAATGCCAATGGGGCTATTAAACATTAATGGCGCATAAGTTGGGTTTAGGGTGCTCA
>JAYWCF010000231.1:0-4111 GCA_043780715.1 Methylotenera sp.
TGGCCGCTAGCGGCGCCATCTTCACAATCGCAGGTAATATCGAAAACAGCGCCAGGTGCGTTTGGATTGCTGCTGTCTTGCAAGCTAAGCGCTTTTAAGATTAATTTTTCGCTACCTGCAAAATGCTCACACGCAGGAATAAGCGGAAATGGTTTTTCGCCACCAAATAAAGCGTCGTTTGGGTGTACCTTTTTTTGACCATCAGCCATGTTTAAAACCTCAGCCATATTAGTGATTTCCTTTTCGCGGAATAAGTACGGTGTAATCTAAATCAAGCACGACATTTGGGTGGTAACCTTTGTCTGTTTTAATCTCTGTTAAATCGGTTGGCGACATATTTTTTATACCAACCATGCGTATTCTCAATGCACCAAAATCGCTGTTGGGCAATTGCCATGCCTCTAATACTTCAGTTGCGCAATAGATTGTATCGCCCGCAAAAGCAGGGTTTGCATGCGTGCCGGCGTTAATTGCCAGCACAGAAATTGCATTTTCCAAGCCATCAAAACTTAATGCGCGGCACATCGAAATCGCCACGCCGCCATACACCAAGCGTTTGCCGTAGTTTGAATTTCGCATCATAAAATCGTCAAAGTGCAAACGCGCATTATTTTGATATAAGTGCGTCGCCATTGAATGGTCGCTGTCGTTAATGGTCAAGCCCGCGGCGTGATTAATGCGCTCCCCTATTTTGTAATCTTGCCAAAAATAGTTGCCGCCAGTGGCAGTGCAATCAAAATTTTTCGCAGATAGTTTACTAGCTACTTGTAAATTTTCGGGCGCTACAAAGTTTGGCAACTCAGGTACAAACGTTGCTGGCGCAGGTGCTTCAAGATTATTTTTATGAATCATGACCCAGCGCACCCAGCTTAATACTGGCTCGCCCCCCTGATTAATAGCGGTAGAGCGCACCCAAACTACACCATTTTTACCGCTAGAATTTTGTTTTAAACCAATCACTTGGCTAGATGTAGAAAGCGTATCACCCACATAAACAGGCTGAATAAAGCGTACATCGGCATAGCCTAAATTAGCTACCGCATTGACTGAAATGTCCGGTACGGTTTTACCAAATGCAATATGAAAAGCCAGTAAGTCATCTAAAGGTGCTGTTTTATAACCCAAACTTTGTGCGAAAGGTTCACTGCAATGTAGCGGATTGCGCGAGCCGTATAAACCAAGATATAGCGCGCAATCGCCCGCCGTAATGGTACGCGGCGAGGCGTGTTGAATAACCTCGTTTAACACGAAGTCTTCAAAAAATCGGCCATTATTCGTTTTGGTTGATAGCATGCTTATTCACTTTTTAAATAAATTCTTCTTCAAGTTCGGCAATCATGTCGTTCAGTTTTAGTAATCGTTGCGCTGCTTTTACATGGTGATGCTCAACTAATTTGTCATCCACCACTACAGTGCCGCGGCCTGCGTCGTTGGCCTCTTTTAAGGCTTGAATAATGGCGCGGGCGCTTTTAATTTCGGTGGATTTTGGCGTGTAAGCATCGTTGCTGTAGGCTATTTGCGCAGGGTGCACCAACGATTTGCCATCAAAGCCCATATCGCGGCCTAAGCGGCAGGCATATTCAAAAGAATGCATGTTTTTAAAGTCGCTTGAAATGCCATCTACCACACAGCGACCATAGGCGCGAGCGGCTAAAATGACCAATGAAAGTGAGGTTAATATAGCACTGCGCTCATGCGTAACGCGGGCATGCAATTGAGAAATTAAATCGGATGTCGCCATCACCATACAGGCAATGCGGTCGCTTGCCGCGGCAATTTCTTTGGAATTTAATACCGCAATTGGACTTTCAATCATCACCATAATCGGCATATGGCCGCCACCTGCGTCATCCAGCCATTTTAAGGCCGTATGAACATCGGCTGCCGATTCAATATTAGGGAAAAGAATCGCATCGGCACCAATATTGGCAACCGCTTTAATATCGTCATGACCCCAAATAGAATCTAAATTATTAACCCGCACCACCACTTCACGCGAGCCATAGCCGCCGTGTTTAACGGCGGCTGCCACATTATTGCGCGATTCAATTTTGCAGGCTATTAATATAGGGTCGCCCAAATCCAAAATGACAGAATCGGCTTGTAGTGTGCGTGCGCGATCTAAATAGTGCAAGTTGCAACCTGGCACATAAAGCATTGAACGGCGGGGGCGAAAGCCTATTTCCATATTAAGTCCTATAGGTCAATTCCATCATTACTATCTGCAGATGGATACGAATTAAACCGATTATATAGACGGCTTTGTTTTACTGTCAACAAATATCTTATGTCTTATATAAGATATAAAACAGTAGACTATTTTTTAAGGCTATGTTTTAATCTTATTAACTTCATTACTGTGAGCTTATGATGATTGATAAAGCCTACAACTCACCCAGTTACAAACCGTTATACGACCAAATTAAAGTATTGCTCACGCAAAGTTTAATTGGCGGCGAATGGCGTCCGGGCGAAATGATTCCCAGTGAAATCGATCTCGCTTCGCGCTACAAAGTATCGCAAGGCACGGTGCGCAAAGCGATTGATAGCTTAGCTGGCGAAAATATTTTAATTCGCCGCCAAGGCAAGGGCACTTTTGTAGCCACACATAATGAAGAAGGCATTAAGTTGCGCTTTTTGCGCTTAACAGCCGCCAGCGGCCAAAAAGAAGTGCTGCAAAACGAATTGTTAAATTGCACTAAATCTAAAGCCGATGCCCGCATGTCAAGTATCCTAGAAATAAAGGCTGGTGCGGCTTTGATTGAAGTAAAACGCTTGCTGACTTTTTCCGGCAGGCCGCTGATTTACGATCATATTGTGATTCCAGCAGCGCCTTTTAAAGGCTTGAATGGCACGCGTGTAGAAGAAAATCAAGGCTCCATGTATAGCATGTATGAAACCGAATACGGCATTCGCATGATACGCGCAGAAGAGCGGTTAACGGCGGTTGCGGCTAATGCAGAAGTGGCTGAAGCCTTAAATTTACAACTTGGTGCGCCGCTGTTGAGTATTGAGCGTGTTTCTTATACGTATGGCGATAAGCCAATGGAATGGCGGCTTGGCCTATGCCTCACAGATGATCACCACTACATGTCAGAATTAGAATGAGTATTTTTGAAAACATGCCCCAGAGTTGTTGGATTTCGCTTGCCGTACTAAACGTACTGTCTGCGCTCATCCGCCTAGCTGGAACAAGTTTTGAAAAATACTGAATATATAGCTTTTTTAAGACCCCCGAAGCGGGCGCTAAATACTAAAACTAAGCACTAAAAATTTGTTAGGGTGAAAATGGACGACTTAAAAAAACGTGCGCTGGATTATCACCAATTTCCAAAACCAGGGAAATTGACTGTTGATTCATCCAAGCCTTGCGCCACGCAAGATGATTTGTCGCTGGCTTACACACCTGGCGTTGCAGAGCCTGTGCGTGAAATTCATGCTGACCCTGCAAATGCGTATAAATACACCAATAAAGGTAATTTGATTGCGGTAATTACCGATGGCACAGCCGTTTTGGGCTTGGGAAATATGGGCGCGCTGGCTAGTAAGCCAGTGATGGAAGGCAAAGCGGTATTGTTTAAGCGTTTTGCAGGCATTGATGTATTTGATATCGAAATCAATGCCGCTACGCCAGATGAGTTTATTCAAACAGTTGTGAATATTTCCCCCACTTTTGGAGGTATCAATTTAGAAGATATAGCCGCGCCGCACTGTTTTTATATTGAAAATGAGCTTAAAAGACGCTTAGATATTCCGGTATTTCATGATGACCAACATGGCACGGCGGTGATTGTGGCGGCGGCTTTGTTAAACGCGCTTGAGCTGCAAGGCAAAACCCTAGCAACCGCCAAAATCGTATTTTTAGGCGCAGGTGCGGCGGGTTGTTCTTGCGCAAAGCTGCTCAAGTTAATGGGTGCAACTAATATTACGATGGTAGACCGAAGCGGTGTGTTGGATACTAATCGTGCCGACTTGCATGATAACAATCGTGATTTGGCGGTCGCGCCAACTGGCGCCGCCACATTAGCTGATGTAATGCCGCAAGCCGATGTATTTATTGGTGTTTCGGCCAAAAATGCGCTGGATGCAGAATTGATTAAAGGTATGGCAA
>JAYWCF010000232.1:0-11029 GCA_043780715.1 Methylotenera sp.
GGCGGTGCTGGTTTTAGAAAGCGGCGAGCAAAAATAATCAATCTACTAAACGTATTAATTTTACAAATTAATAAAAACAAATTTAGGATTTATATGAAAAAAAATATCAAATTACTCATACTGTTAGGCTTAAGCTTGCCAATACTAAACCACTCTATTTTAAGCTTGGCTGGCGATGCTGGCACGGCTTTAAAAGCCGATACATTGCGTGCTGAGCCGTTTGCCGATGCTAAATCGGTTGGTATGTTGGCCAAAGATGATGCGCTGGATATTGTCAGCAAAAAAAGCGCTTGGTTACAGGTTAAATCTAAAAAAAGTGCGGGCTGGGTGCGCTTATTATCCGTTAAACGCGGCGCTGTCACTCAAACCAATCAAATTGGCGGCATTGCTGCTGTGGCCAGTGGCCGGGCTGGTACAGGCAAGGTTGTGTCTACAACGGGAATTCGTGGTTTAAGTGCCGAAGAACTAAAATCCGCCCAATTTAATGAATCTGAAATGAAAAAATTAGAAAGTTTAGAAACAACAGCTAGTGACGGCAAACAATTTGCCAGCGCAGGCGGCTTAAACGCTTCTTCAATTGCTTATTTAAAAGGAGCAAAATAATGCATAAGCTATTGATTAGTTTAATGATATCGGCTGGAGTTTTCTCTACTAACTCTGCGGCATTCGATTTTGGCAAAGCGTTAGAAGATGCGGCTAAACAAAAGATTGAAGAAGTAAAAAATGGCGGTCAAACCAACAGCGAAACCACCACACCAGAAGCGGATGCATTAAAAAGCACCACCTCAACAACCACCACAACTGAACAAGTACCTGCGGCAACCGAGGTAAAGGCGACGCCTGATGCAAAAGCGTTTAACTGGAAAAACCCTAGCAAACAAGAAGAGATTGCGTTAGGTCGCGAAATTACCGGTAGTTTATTAGGCGCAGCGCCTTTGGTAAAAGATGAAGCACTACAAAAATACGTGAATAAAGTGGGCCGAATTGTGGCTAATCAATCGGAACGCGCCGATTTACCTTGGAAATTTGGCGTGATTGAAAGCAGTGATTTAAACGCGTTTGCCGCGCCTGGTGGCTATGTTCTGATTACAAAAGGTTTGTATCAACAACTAACTAATGAAGCGCAGTTGGCTGGCGTTTTAGGCCACGAAATTGCGCATATTGTGCAAAAACATCAATTAAAAGTGCTGCAAAAACAACAATTGCTGAATATTGGTGCCAGTTTATTTACTGATAAATTTGGTAAAAATAATCAAATTGCGCAAAAAGCCATTGGTAGCGGTGCCGAAATTAGTGCGCGTAGTTTAGATAAAAATGCTGAATATGAAGCCGACCGTATGGGTATGATTCTAGCCGCGCGCGCTGGCTATGATGTTTATGGCCTAGCTGAAGTATTGCAAACCATTGGCCAAACCAATAAAACGGATAATAGTGTGGCGCTGCTATTTAAAACTCATCCGCATCCTGATGAGCGATTAGCACGTTTGGGCGACAGCGTTGGCAGCCAACTAGACAAATTAAAAGCCGGGAAAACACTTGAAAATCGCTTTTATAAACTTACGCCTTAAATTTTTAATATGAATTTACATTAGCATGCATAAAGCCTAATCCTGAACTATATGCAATTAAAACAGTCAGACATTTCATGTATGTTTAAAATTGACACGTTGTAAATTTGAATAATTTCAAATACAATATCTCGCGCTCACATATCATCGCACTTTTAAACCATTAAAAAGACTATTTTAATTAAAAAAATGCCGTACAACATCAATACCGTGGCGCTAAAAATCAGATTGTTATTACTAACAATGCTGATTACAGTGGCTGGTTTCGCGCTTGTTTCTCATTTTTCAAATAGTTCTTCATATGGCGATGACACTCCTAGAGTGCGTGTTATTGAAATGCAAGAATTTCATAATGACGCAGAACCACTTCTTAATAGCGTGTCATTTGATTTTTTAATTACAGATTTTTCGTTTTTCTGTATTGCGTTAATTTTCTATTCGATTGTGAATCGCAGTAAAGTTGTTCCGCGCTTTACCTTCTTTTACCATATCCAGCCCCGCTCTCCGCCTTTGTAATATTCGGTCTTAACCGATGTTTAAGGATTTAACACGCTTTTTATTAGCATTTACAAATCTAAAATACAGTAATATTGCTGAAATCTTTGATATTGAAGCAACCTATTTTTGGTAAATTTTGCTTAACATTCAGCTTTAATAAGTGTATTTTTTTAAAATCCAACTTTACATCCGTTAATTGACCCAATTCGGGCGCTTTGGCACACCTCCTCATAAGCATCGCTTTCTCAATAGCATTTTAAATAATATGATGCTATCAAAGTTCAAGCATATTTGATGATCTGCCACATCGACCTCTTTCTTATATTTTTAAAATAGAAATGAATATGAATAAACATTTATTGGTAAGTTTAAGCTTGACAGCGTTGCTTCTTAGTGCTTGCCACCCAGCAGAAGCACCCAAAGAAGAAGTTTCAAAATTTGAAGTGACCAATCCTTTGCGCAAAGATACAGTCATTACCAAAGAGTATGTCAGTCAAATCCATGCTTTTAAGCATATTGAGCTAAGAGCATTAGAACGCGGCTATATCCAAGATATTTTTGTCGATGAGGGCCAAATGGTGGCTCAAGGTCAGCGCATGTTTAAGATTATGCCTAATCTATACGAAGTAGATTTGCAAAAATCCAAAGCAGAGGCCGATGCGGTACATATCGAATATGAAAACACCAAGGCGTTGAATGAAAAAAACATTGTTTCAATCAACGAGTTAGCACTTGCAAGGGCAAAATTAGACAAAGCAAATGCAGAAGTCAAACTAGCGCAAACTCATTTAAATTTTACTAATATTAACGCTCCTTTTAGCGGCATTATGGATCACTTTAGTGTGCGAAACGGTAGCCTTGTAGCTGAAGGTGATTTACTTACTACTTTGTCTGATATCAGCAAAATGTGGGTGTATTTTAATGTACCCGAATCAGAATACTTAGATTTCAAAACCAACAAAACCGATAAAAATCCAATCAATGTAAAACTTAAAATGGCTAATGGTGCTTTATTCGATCAAGACGGCAAAGTTGAAACCATTGAAGCCGATTTTGATAATAAAACTGGCAACATCGAATTTAGGGCTGTTTTCCCAAACCCAAAGCAAATATTGCGACATGGTGAAACAGGCAATATCTTAGTTGCGCTTCCTTACAAAGATGCTTTAATCATTCCGCAAAAAGCAACTTATGAAATTTTGGATAAAACTTATGTTTATGTTGTAAACAAAAAAAATCAATTAGAGCAAAGGTTAATCACGATTGCAGCGGAATTGCCGCATGTTTTTATCGTTAAAAGCGGTTTAAAAGAAGATGATAAGGTGCTAATAGAAGGATTACGCAAGGTACACAACGGCCAAACCATAGCGATGGATTTTAAATCGCCAGAACAGGTACTTTCACAATTAGAACTTCACGCAGAATAGTGAAAGAGGCCGACTATGTTTAATATATTTATCAAAAGACCAGTGATGGCCATTGTGCTATCGCTGATTATTGTATTTTTAGGGTTTCTGTCGATTAGAACCCTACCCACTTCCCAGTTCCCTGATATTGCGCCGCCTCGCGTAATTGTTTCGTTAGCCTACCCAGGTGCTAGTGCCGATGTACTGGTGCAATCGTCATTGATTACCATTGAACGTGCAATTAATGGTGTGCCAGGCATGAAGTATATTGTGTCTGATGCCACCAGTGCAGGTGAGGCGACGATTCAAGTGATTTTTGCCTTAGGTACAGACCCAAACCAGGCCATGATTAACGTGAAAACGCGTCTAGACCAAGTGATGAGTCGCCTGCCTGCTTTGGTTCAGCTAGAAGGTGTAGTGGTTGAGCGAGTGCAACCAAGTATGTTGATGTACATCAACTTGTTCAGTAAAGATAAAAATGCTGATGAGAAATTTTTATATAACTATGCCAACGTCAATGTCATTCCTGAAATTCAACGTGTAAACGGTATCGCCAGTGCCAAAATTTTGGGTAGCCGCCAATACGCCATGCGTATTTGGTTGAACCCTGACAGAATGCGCGCATACAAAGTATCCATTGAAGAGGTAATGAAAGCGATTGGTGAGCAAAGTATTATTGGCCGCCCTGGCCGTCTTGGTCAAAGCTCCGGTATTTCGGCGCAATCTAAAGAATATGTGTTGGTTTACAAAGGCCGCTACAACAAACCAGAGGAATATGGCGACATTATCATTCGCGCCAATTCGGATGGTGAAATCCTTAAACTAAAGGACATGGCCAAGGTTGAACTTGGTAGTGAGTTCTTTGATATTTACTCAAACAAAGATGGCTTTCCCTCTTCTGCGATTATTTTGAAACAAAACTATGGCAGTAATGCAACTGAGGTAATTGACCAAGTTAAAGCAAAAATGCAAGAATTGAAGGGCTCTTTTCCAGCAGGTATGGAATATGAAATCGATTATGACGTATCAAAATTCTTAGATGCTTCAATCGAAAAAGTACTACATACTTTGGTAGAAGCCTTTATTTTAGTGGCTTTAGTGGTATTTATTTTCTTGGGCGATTGGCGCTCAACACTAATTCCTATTTTGGCAGTACCAGTTTCGTTGATTGGTACGTTTGCCTTTATGCAGGTGTTTGGCATTACCATAAACTTGATTACGCTGTTTGCACTGGTGCTGGCAATCGGAATTGTGGTGGATAACGCCATTGTGGTAGTAGAGGCCGTGCATGCCAAAATGGAAGAGCACGCGCATCTCACTCCTTACAAAGCTACGCAAGAAGTGCTAGGTGAAATTGGTGGCGCTATTGTTGCCATTACTTTGGTGATGACTGCGGTATTTATTCCTGTAGCATTCATGACAGGGCCAGTAGGCGTTTTTTACCGCCAATTTTCAATCACCATGGCGTCTTCTATTGTGATTTCTGGCGTGGTTGCGCTATCGTTAACACCTGTTTTGTGCGCGATGCTGCTTAAAAATAATCATGGCCAAGTTAAACGCAAGACACCCATTAGCTATTTTATTGATCTATTCAACCGCTGGTTCGAGCGTTTAACAGGCCGTTATACTAACTTTTTAACCAAAATTGTAACCTTACGTTTAGTAACTATTTTGGTATTAGCTGGCTTCGCTTTTGGTACGTTTTTTATTAATAAAACACTTCCAGCTGGCTTTATTCCGGGTGAAGATCAAGGTCAAATTTACGCCATTATTCAAACGCCACCTGGCAGCACGCTAGAGGCGACAAATAAAGTGGCACGTCAACTGCAAACTGAAGCACAAAAAATTGACGGTATTGCGTCTGTTTCTGCACTTGCAGGATACGAAATTCTAACTGAAGGTCGTGGTTCAAACGCAGGTACCTGTTTGATCAATCTAAAAGATTGGTCCAAACGCGATAAATCAGTGCGACAAATTATTGAGGAGCTTGAAGAAAAAACTAAAGATTTTGGCGCTATTGTAGAATTTTTCGAACCGCCTGCTGTGCCGGGTTATGGCGCGGCATCTGGTTTGGCGCTTCGTTTGTTGGATAAAACCAATGGCACGGATTATCACGAATTTGACAAAATCAATCAGGAATTTATGGCCGCTTTGGGCAAGCGTAAAGAGTTAGATGGTCTGTTTACGTTCTACGCTGCCAATTATCCGCAATATGAGTTAGAGATTGACAATAAAGCGGCGATGCAAAAAGGCGTGTCTATTGGTAACGCCATGGATAACTTGAACATTTTGGTGGGTAGTACCTATGAACAAGGTTTTATTCGATTTAATAACTTTTTCAAAGTGTATGTACAAGCTAGTCCTGAGTTTCGTCGCTATCCATCGGATGTCTTAAATTACTTTGTTAAAAATGAAGATGGTGAAATGGTGCCTTATTCTTCTTTTATGAAAATGAAGAAGAAACAAGGTCCGAACGAAATTACCCGTTACAACTTGTATAACTCAGCCACTATTCGTGCCGCCGCGGCAAAAGGCTACACAACGGATGATGCCATTAAAGCGGTACAAGAAGTGGCTGCCAAAACATTACCGCGCGGCTACGATATTGGCTGGGAGGGCTTATCTTTTGACGAAGCAAGGCGCGGCAATGAAGCTGTTGTGATTTTTGCCGTAGTGCTGGTGTTCGTTTACATGGTTTTGGCCGCGCAATATGAAAGCTTTTTGCTGCCTTTAGCGGTCATTCTTTCATTACCTGCAGGTGTGTTCGGCACATTCTTGTTGCTGAAAACACTGGGGCTTGCCAATGACATTTACGCCCAATTGGGATTAGTGATGTTAGTGGGTTTACTGGGTAAAAATGCGGTACTAATTGTGGAATTTGCGGTGCAAAAACATGAGCAAGGCATGAGCGTGGCAGAGGCAGCGATTGAAGGTGCCAAAGCGCGTTTCCGCCCTATTCTGATGACATCGTTTGCGTTTATTGCAGGCTTAATTCCATTGGTGGTGGCCACTGGTGCAGGTGCTGTTGGTAACCGTACTATTGGCACCTCGGCTTTGGGTGGTATGTTATTTGGTACTGTTTTTGGTGTGATTTTAATCCCTGGCTTGTACTACATATTTGCCAGAATGGAAGAAGGCAAATCATTGATTAAAAATGAAGACCACGTGCCTCTTTCAGAGCTATATCACTACAATAAAGATGAAGGTAAAGATGATTAAACATAATACGATTCGATTAGTGGTGATTGGCTGCTTGGCGTTAATGACGCAAGCTTGTTCTATTCCCCAACTATTCACCAAAAAGGCTGATACAGCTTTACCGGCTAGTTACGCTAATTCAACGCAAAAAGCAGACACGACCAATTCGGCTAATACCAATTGGAAGGAGTTTTTTGAGGACCAAAACTTAGATGGCTTAATTGATATTGCAATTGTCAATAACAAGGAAGTGAATATCTTGGCGCAACGCATCAATATAGCCAAAAATGAGATTCAAGCCCGCAAAGGCGAGTATCTGCCATTTGTTAGTTTTGGGGCAGGTGCCGATGTAGAAAAAGTGGGCCGCTTTACACGAAATGGCGCTGTTGAAGAAAGCCTTCAGATTAAAGAGGGCAAGGCATTTCCTGATCCATTAAGTAATTTTCAATTTGGACTATTTTCTTCTTGGGAGCTAGACGTTTGGAAGAAATTACGTAACGCGACCAAAGTGGCCGCCATGGAATACATGGCGTCAATTGAAGGCAAAAACTTTCTAATTACTAACTTGGTGGCGGAAATTGCCAATTCTTATTATGAATTGGCGGCATTGGATAATCAGCTATTGAATTTGGAAAAGAATATTCAAATTCAGCGTAACGCTTTGGAAGTCACCAGTCAGCTACAGAAATATGGCCGAGCGACTTCTTTAGCGGTAAAGCGCTTTGAAGCAGAAGTGAAGAAAAACGAGAGCAAGCAATATGTGATCAAGCAGCAAATTGTTGAAGTAGAAAACCGCATCAACTTCTTACTGGGTAGAGTACCGCAGCCTATTCAACGAGCTTCAGCTGGCTTTATGGATACAAAGCTTAAAATGATGCAGGCTGGTATTCCTTCGCAACTATTACAAAATAGGCCGGATATCAGAAAAGCGGAACTTGAACTGGCTGCGGCAGATTTAAATATTTCAGTGGCAAAAGCCAATTTTTACCCTTCTTTTACTATACGCGCTGGGGTGGGCTTTCAAGCATTTAATCCAAAATATTTACTCAATACACCAGAGTCACTTATGTTTTCGCTTGCCGGTGACATGATGGCGCCGCTTGTAAATCGTAATGCGATAACCGCTGTGTATAAAAATGCTAATGCCACGCAGATTCAGGCCGCTTATGATTATGAGAAAACCATTATCAATGCGTATGCTGAGGTTTCTAATCAAGTATCCAATATTGATAATTTAGAAAAAAACTATCAATTAAAAAGCGCACAAGTGGATGCGATGACGCAATCTGTTGATGTGGCAAATCAGTTATTTAAATCGGCAAGAGCGGATTATTTGGAAGTATTATTAACTCAACGTGAAGCTTTAGAAGCAAAAAATGAGTTGATTGAAACCAAACAAAAGCAAATCAGTGCCATGGTTAATTTGTATAAATCATTAGGCGGAGGCTGGAAGTAAATTGATGATAAACAATTAAATGTGCAGGCCTACATGAAGTTAATTTATATCATTACTTTTAAATAAACTTTGTATTTGCATTAATCAGAAATAAAATATTATAAACCTGCAATTGATTCGTTATATTTATATAAAAATTTTGAATTTTTGACTATTCAAATCCATTTAAATTATTACTATTTGTAGCCCGAACGGGCTATTGAATTTACTTATCACGCTAACTAATATCGTACTAGTAATACAAATTCACTAAATTTTACTAATTAAGGGGTAATCTATGAATAAGTTAATAGGTTTTGCTATATTAGGCGTCATTTTCTCTAGCAATGTAAATGCTGGCACTGTTACATATACTGGATCATTTACCAACTCTAACGACATGCAGTTATTTGACATGGCTTTTCCAACTGGGTCAATTGGTGGAAGTATAGCCGCAGCCACTGTTGGTTTTGATCCAATATTGAGTTTGTTTGATTCGACTGGTACTACACTGCTAGCACAAGATGACGACAGCGGTCCTGGTCTTGATTCACTGATTGCTGGGAACTTACCTATTGGTAGTTACATTTTAGCACTAACTCGCTATAGTTTTTTTCCAAACAGTATCAATGATACCCGCGCAGGATTTGCCTCTGAAGGTTTGAATTGGTCAGTAACATTTACTGGACCTGATGATGCCATTATTGCAGTGCGTGGGGGCAATCCTTCTGCTGTCCCAGTGCCTGCAGCGGCATGGCTGTTCGGTTCTGCCGTATTAGGTCTATTTGGTTTAAGACGTAAGTTGGTTTAATAAAAAAGTTAACCATTCAAAAGCCTGCAATGCAGGCTTTTTTAAACCAAGTCATATTCACGCAGCTCACTTTTAATGTAGGCATAATAAATCGGCGCGGCAACAATTCCAGCCAGCCCAAAAATCGCTTCCATTAACAGCATGGTAATTAATAATTCCCACGCATTGGCGCGAATTTGGCCGCCAACAATTCGGGCATTTAAAAAATATTCAAATTTATGAATAAAAATCAAGTACAGCAAAGAGCCCAGCGCTACGCCTAAGGAATGACTTAAACTCACAATTACAATTATTGTATTAGAGATTAAATTGCCTACTACGGGAATTAAACCCACCACAAAGGTAATCGCAATCATGGTTTTAATCAACGGCAACTCAACGCCAAATAAGGGCAAAATCACCGCCAAATAAATACCAGTAAAGAAGGCATTAATCGATGCAATACGTACTTGCGCAAACACAATGCGCTGAAACGCATCACCAAACAGCCATGCACGTTGCGCTAATGCACGTGCAAACGGTTTGTAGTCATCATCATGAGTGGCATCGCGTAACGCAATCATGCCGCCTACAATCATGCCAACTAAAATATGCACGGTAATGCGCCCGGCCTCTTTACCCACCACTTGTAAATCACTTGCATGGGTGCGCAACCAAATTGTGGCCTCCTCTTTAAAAGCAATTGCATCTGCGGGTAATCGCTCTAAAATCCAAATAGGCAACATTTTGCGCGAGTCTTCAATTATTTGTGCCATTTTTGCTAGCAATACTGTAATGCTGCCAGATTCCGAGCGAAAAAATGCCACTAACCCTGCGCCAGCCAAACTTAATATACTAACCGTTATAATAGTCAATAGCGCAATTGCAATAAGCTTTGCGCGCGGGCCTGGTAATTTCCGCTCTATATAAGGCGTTATCAGTCTTATTAACTCGTACACCAACAATCCACCCAGCAATGCTGGCAATAGATGAAAAATTAATACCAATAGCATTGCAATACCGATTAACACCCAAGACGCAGTGTCATGTTTATTAAAAATCATTGCGCTATTTTTCTGCGTTGTATTTGTCATGGCTACTTACAAAATTTGTTTATAGGGTTTGTGGAAACTTGTGCATAAATGCCGCTGTTTCTGATACTGGCAAGCTCACTTTTACCTGTACGGCCTGATCAAATTGCTTATCTAACACTTTACCTTTTAGCTGTGACACTAAGCGCGTTAATGCATCTACTTGATTGTAATGCACGCTCACACTTAATGCGCGCATTTCTACATAAGGGATTATTGTGGCGGCTTCTAAAGCCATTTTGGCTGTGCCGCCATAAGCCCGCGCTAGCCCGCCAGTGCCTAAATTCACGCCACCATAATAACGTATCACACCAACGACCACTTGAATTAAATCGCGCCCCTCTAACATTTGGATAATCGGCTTGCCCGCCGTTCCGCTTGGCTCACCCGCATCCGAAAATCTAGGAATAATGCCATCAGGCGTTTTGATTCTAAAGGCATAGGCCAAGTGATGCGCATTTTGGTGTTGCGCCGCTAATTGCCTTAGAAAAAGCCCTACTTCACGCTCGGTTTCGCAATGCCCTGCGCTGGCGTAAAAGCGTGATTTAGTAATAGTTTGCTCTGCAGAGCCTGTTTTTTCAATGGTTAACATAAAAACCGTTAATTAAAGCCGGCAATAATCAAGAAAGCCCAACAATATCGCCAGCAAGATTCACATCAATGCGCGCGCTAGCTGGAACTTTTGGCAAACCGGGCATTTTCATAATTTGGCCGCAAATGGCCACTATAAAACCAGCGCCGCGCGATAAATGTAAATCTTCAACATGCAAAGTATGTTCAATAGGCGCACCGCGCAACAGCGGATTTGATGAAAATGAATATTGGGTTTTAGCAATACAAATGGGGAAATGGCTATAGTGTTGCTCTAATTCGGCCAATTTTTGCGCAGCTTTTTCGCTAAATAACACATCTTTTGCGGCGTATATTTTCTGTGCAATGGCTTGCAATTTTTGCAATAGCGGCAATTCATCGGCATACAATAATTTAAATCGTGTATTGGTTTGGGCAATGCTTTTAACAACCGCTTTGGCTAAATCGATTGC
>JAYWCF010000233.1:0-4039 GCA_043780715.1 Methylotenera sp.
CTGTTGAATAATACTTTTAGGGAGTTTAACTATGGCAAATCTATTATGGCTGCAAGGCGGAGCCTGTTCTGGCAACACTATGTCTTTTCTAAACGCGGAAGAGCCTAGCGCATGCGATTTAGTCACAGATTTTGGTATCAACATTCTTTGGCATCCTTCTTTGGGTGTAGAGCTTGGTGAAAATCTACAAAAAATCTTGCGTGATTGCGTTTCAGGCAAAACTCCACTAGATATTTTAGTGTTTGAAGGCTCTGTAGTGACTGCGCCTAATGGTACGGGTGAGTGGAATCGTTTCGCTGGCCGCCCCATGCAAGAATGGCTAAAAGAATTATCCAATGTAGCTACTTTTGTAGTTGCCGTAGGCGATTGTGCGACTTGGGGTGGCATTCCTGCCATGGCGCCAAACCCAAGCGAGTCTAAAGGTTTGCAATTTCTTAAACGCGATGCTGGCGGCTTTTTAGGCAGCAGCTTTAAATCTAAATCTGGCTTACCCGTTGTCAATATACCGGGCTGCCCTGCTCACCCTGATTGGATTACCCAAATTGTGGTGGCCATTGCCACTGGTCGCGGTGCAGATATTGCCGTTGATGAGTTTCACCGCCCTAAAACATTTTTCTCTAGCTTTACGCAAACAGGTTGCACGCGCAATATGCATTTTGCCTACAAAGTGTCGACCACCGAGTTTGGTCAGCGTAAAGGCTGTTTATTCTACGATTTAGGTTGCCGCGGCCCAATGACGCATTCACCGTGTAACCGCATTTTGTGGAACAGGCAATCATCTAAAACACGCGCAGGCATGCCTTGCTTAGGCTGTACTGAACCAGAATTCCCCTTCTTTGACTTAGCGCCAGGCACTGTATTCAAAACACAAACCGTGATGGGCGTACCAAAAGAGTTGCCATTAGGGGTTGATAGAAAAGGCTATATTTCATTAACTGGTGCCGCCAAAGTGGCTGCGCCCGCTTGGGCAGAGCAAGACATCTTTGTCGTCTAAGCACTTGGATTCAGACAATCTATCAATCTATAAATTCAAGCTATAAAAATTAAGGAGTTATAAATGAGCGCTGTGCAAACACTAGATATTTCCCCAGTTGGACGGGTTGAAGGCGATCTTGACATTCGCGTTGACATTCAAGATGGTGTAGTGGTAAACGCTTGGACACAAGCCGAACTATTCCGCGGCTTTGAAATTATTTTACGCGACAAAGATCCACAAGCGGGCTTGGTTGTTACACCGCGCGCTTGCGGCATTTGCGGGGCATCGCATTTAACCAGCGCCGCTTGGGCACTAGATACCGCATGGAAAACCGAGGTGCCGCGTAACGCGATTTTAGCGCGCAATCTTGGCCAGCTAGTAGAAAGTATTCAGAGTATTCCGCGCTATTTTTACGGCTTGTATGCCATTGATTTAACTAACAAAAACTATAGCAAAAGCAAATATTATGAAGAAGCATGCAAGCGCTTTGCCCCATTTACAGGCACCTCATATGAATTGGGTGTGACTATTTCTGGTAAGCCAGTAGAGATTTACGCGCTGCTGGGCGGCCAATGGCCACATTCTAGCTTTATGGTGCCAGGCGGCGTGATGTGTGCGCCGACTTTAACCGATGTCACACGCTCTTGGTCTATCTTAGAATATTTTAAGAAAAATTGGTTAGAGTCATGCTGGTTAGGTTGCACCATGGAGCGCTACGAGCAAATTAAAACTTACGATGACTTTATGGTTTGGTTGGATGAAAGCGCTGCGCACGCTAATTCTGACCTTGGTTTTTACTGGCGCATGGGCTTAGATGTCGGCTTACATAAATACGGCGGCGGCGTTAATAAATTTATCAGCTGGGGTTATTTACCGCACGAAGACAAGTACCAAAAACCAACTATAGATAGCCGCAATGCTGCGTTGATTATGAAAAGTGGTGTTTATGATGGCGCCACTGATAAACATGTGCTGATGGATCAAAAATACGCGCGTGAAAATGTGAAACACGCTTGGTATGATGAAGCGCATGTTGATCAACACCCGTACGATAGAACCGTTAAAGCGATTAGCAAAAATACGCCTGATTACAGCGGCAAATATTCTTGGTCTACCGCAGTCAGCCATGCTGAATCTGGTCGTCTAGAGGCTGGGCCATTTGCGCGCCAATTGGTTGCTGGCGGTAGTCACGGTGAATCTTGGCAACATTCTGACGGCCTTATTTTAGATATGTACAAAAAAATGGGCGGCGCAAACTTGCATCTGCGCCAAATGGCGCGTATGCACGAAACTGTTAAATTATATCGTCAGGCCGAACATTGCTTACGCGAGTTCCGTCTTAACGACCCTTGGTATATCAAACCAAAAGAGCAAGATGGACAAGGCTGGGGCGCAACAGAAGCCAGCCGTGGCGCACTCTGTCATTGGATAGACGTGAAAGATGGTAAGATTAAAAACTATCAAATTATTGCGCCAACGACTTGGAACGTGGGGCCACGTGATGGTAACGATGTGCGCGGGCCAATTGAAGAAGCATTGATTGGTACGCCGATTGTGGATGCGTCAGATCCGGTTGAAGTTGGTCATGTTGCGCGCTCTTTTGACTCTTGTTTAGTCTGTACAGTGCATGCACATGATGCCAAAACAGGTAAGGAGTTATCACGATTCCGCACCAATTAAGCTAGTGCACATACCTTAACTTTTTAACTCACTTTCGCCAGCGTAGCGAAAGTGACTTTTTAACATGCAAATATAATTACAAAGCATATTGTAAAAAATTTAGTGTTTGGGGATGAGACTAATGCACAAGCATGAAGAAGATGTACTGCGGGATAAAATTGGTGAAATACTTAGTCAGGGTTTAAAAACCGTGACTGAACCTTTTCCTGAAACCAATATAGAATTTAACCAATTATTGGTAGAGCTACGCGAGCTTCCGCCAGATGATTTGACTGGGAAGCTAGTCATTTCTGGCTTCACAGATAAGCCCTATGGCGAAGATCAAATGCGCTGCCAAGAGTGTATGTACTATTTGGTACATCGCAAATGGTGTGATTTGCCCGAGCTTGCCGTGCCAGTTGAAGCTGAATGGTGGTGTCGTTTATGGCGTATCTAATTTAAACAAATTCGGTATCCATATGAATGCCGATGCAGAATTACGCGACAAGCTTAGCGACTTACTTCAAGTGCTTACTACCGATTGGGAACAGCGCGCGTATAGCAGCCAAGAGGTCAACGCAGTAGTCGCGGAACTACAACAATTGCCTGCCCCAGCCTATGCTTCTAAGCTTAAAGTGGCTGGATTTACCAGCTACCCCTATTTTCACCCAGAAGATTTGGAACTTGAACAAAGCTGCGCCACTTGTATGTATTACGTGATGCATCGCCAGTTTTGCGAATTGCCTGAATTAATGTTACCAGTGCTGCCAAAATGGTCGTGCAAGCTGTGGCGAATTTAAAGCCGCGGCGAATTTAAATAGCCAACCTAAATCACCAGCCTAAATCACCTACCTAAATATCAGCCTGATTAATGAGAGTACGCCATGATTAACGTTCAGCAATTACTTGATGCCAAGCCGCGTCAACTTATTACCATCACACAAAATCAATCTGTTCAAGTTGCGTTGGAACTGATGGCCAAGCATCGCATCATTTCTTTGCCAGTGGTTGATGGCAGCAAGCTCATCGGCATCATTTCCGATCGTGATTACATCTACAAGGCTGCAATCAAGCGCATCGCCCCGTGGGATATTCTGGTTAAAGAGATTATGACAAACAAAGTAATCAGCGTTATTAGCACTGATTCCATCCAAACCTGCATGGATTATATGTGTAGCAACAGCATACGCCATCTGCCCGTTATGCGCGGCTTAGCGCTGATTGGCCTAGTCTCCATTACGGATGTTTTATCCGCACTACGCCAGCCAGAAAGCCTGAGTCTGAATGTGGCAGCTTAAGGTTAGCAGCGTATGCTCACAATAATTGGTTGCGGCAATCTTAATCGTAGCGACGATGGCATTGGTGTCGTTGTAGCGCAACGCTTAATTGATTGGGTCCATGCGC
>JAYWCF010000234.1:0-10962 GCA_043780715.1 Methylotenera sp.
TGGTCGGCGTGGAGAGATTCGAACTCCCGACATCCTGCTCCCAAAGCAGGCGCGCTACCAGGCTACGCTACACGCCGAAGAGGCAGAAATATAGCGCAATACAGCCTTTTGGTCAATTCAAATATGTTAAAATATCACTTTATTTTTAATAATTGTTCAAATTACCTGTATGACAGCACAAATTATCAATGGCAAAGCAGTTGCAGAGGATTTATTAAACGGCATTAAGGCAAAAGTGACGGCGCGCATTAATGCCGGAAAACGCGCACCTTGCCTTGCGGTTGTACTAATTGGTGCAGATCCAGCATCGTCCATTTATGTGCGCAATAAGCGTTTAGCTTGCGAAAAAGTCGGTATTAAATCGATTGCTTATGATTTACCCACGACAACCACGCAGGCCGAGCTATTTGCTTTAATCGATAATTTAAATGTTGATACCAATACGGACGGCATTTTGGTGCAATCGCCATTACCCAGTCATATTGATGAAGATTTATTGATTGAGCGCATTAGCCCGCATAAAGATGTGGATGGATTTCACCCCTACAACATTGGCAAGCTGGCAGTGCGTCAGCCAGCGCTGCGCTCATGCACACCTTTTGGCGTCATCAAGCTATTGCAAGCATACAATATTGAGCTGATGGGCTTAGACGCGGTGATTGTAGGCGTATCCAACCATGTAGGTCGCCCTATGGCATTAGAACTACTATTGGCTGGCTGCACCACCACCAGCTGTCATCGCCACACTAAAGATTTAGCTGGCCATATTAAGAAAGCCGATTTATTAGTGTCAGCCGTTGGTAAATACGGCCTTATTAAAGGTGAATGGATTAAAGAAGGTGCTATTGTGGTGGATATTGGCATTAATCGCTTGCCAGATGGCAAAATTACCGGTGATGTTGAATTTGATATCGCCAAAGAGCGCGCCGCTTACATTACGCCTGTTCCGGGTGGTGTAGGGCCAATGACAGTAGCCACACTAATGGAAAATACCTTATTAGCTTTAGAATTAAGTGAGCGCGACAAGTAATTTCACTTTGCTAATTCCGCTTTGCATAGTTTACGCATTAGGTGTACACTCGCGCGATTGAAAATTTGGTATTTTAGCTTCTTAATTTTTTCAAGCAACTGATTTTATTATAAAAATAGCTGGATAACTTGTTGGATCAAACCATGGCAGAAACCCTTACTAAATCATTCACCCCTTATCATCCAAAACCTGATGAGGAATACATGAACAAAAATCAATTAAATCATTTTCGCGGCATTTTAAATAGCTGGAAATCGGATTTAAGCCACGACATCGACAAAACCGTGCATACCATGCAAGACGAAGTGACGATGTTTGCTGACCCTAACGACCGCGCCAGCCAAGAGTCTGATATGGCTTTAGAACTTCGCAACCGTGACCGTGAACGTAAATTAATCAAAAAAATTGATGAAACACTACGCAATATTGATGCCGATGAATACGGCTATTGCGAAGGTTGTGGCGTAGAAATCGGCTTAAAACGCCTTGAAGCACGCCCAACGGCTACCTTGTGTATTGATTGCAAAACGCTAGACGAAATGCGTGAAAGACAAGTGGCTAAGTAAGATTTAAACACATTTAGCTTTTATGCTAAAACAAAAAAGCCCGCTTGCGCGGGCTTTTTTATGCAGCCAACTTACTCGTCAGCTTCTACTACTTTTTCTTCTTTAACTGGTGTATCAATCAAAGCTTTCATGCTTAAACGCACTTTACCTTTGTCATCAATTTCAACCACTTTTACTCTAACGATATCGCCTTCTTTAACAAAGTCGCTCACCGCGTTTACACGTTGATGCGCGATTTGTGAAATATGCACTAAACCATCTTTACCTGGCAATAAGCTAACGACCGCGCCAAAGTCTAACAATTTAACCACTGGGCCTTCGTAGATTTGACCTACTTCAACCTCTGCGGTAATTTCAGCAATACGGCGTTGCGCTTCTGCGCCTTGCTCAGCACTTGTACATGCAATTTTAATGGTACCGTCATCTTCAATATCAATGCTGGTGCCAGTTTCTTCTGTTAATGCGCGAATCACAGCGCCGCCTTTACCAATCACATCACGAATTTTGTCCGCATTGATTTTCATGGTGATAATGCGTGGTGCAAATGCTGACATTTCAGTATTCACAGTGCTCATGGCTGATTGCATAATTCCTAAAATGTGCGCACGGCCTTCTTTAGCTTGCGCTAACGCCACTTGCATAATTTGGGCCGTAATACCGGTAATTTTAATGTCCATTTGCAAAGCAGTAATACCATCTTTGGTACCCGCTACTTTAAAGTCCATATCGCCTAAGTGATCTTCATCACCTAGAATATCCGTTAATACAGCAACGCGATTACCTTCTTTAATCAAACCCATGGCAATACCTGCCACGTGATTTTTAAGCGGCACGCCTGCGTCCATCATGGCTAAAGAGCCACCACAAACAGAAGCCATTGAGCTAGAACCGTTTGATTCAGTAATTTCAGACACAATACGCACGGTGTAACCAAACTCATCCGCTGAAGGCAATGCTGCCAATAATGCACGTTTAGCTAAACGGCCATGACCGATTTCGCGGCGTTTTGGTGTACCAACACGGCCGGTTTCGCCAGTGGCGTACGGAGGCATATTGTAATGCAACATAAAGCGGTCTTTAAACTCGCCTTGCAACGCATCAATTACTTGCTCATCGCGGCCTGTACCTAAAGTTACCACCACTAAAGCCTGTGTTTCGCCACGTGTAAATAGCGCAGAACCGTGCGTACGCGGCAATACGCCAGTGCGCACAGTAATAGGACGCACAGTGCGTGTATCACGTCCATCAATACGTGGTTCGCCATTTAAAATTTGGCTACGAACGGTTTTCGCTTCTAAATTAAAGAGTTCTGTTTTAATTTTATTGGCTTCATCTGTTGATGTATTTTCGTTAATCAATTCGCCTAATACGCGATTTTTGATTTCATCTAACTTAGCAGAACGTGCGCCTTTTGCTTTAATTTGAAAAGCCGCGTTTACATCAGCAGCGGCTAATTCAGCCACTTTAGCAATCAATGCCGTATCTGGCTCAGGTGCTACCCAATCCCATGCATCTTTGCCCGCTTCTGCAGCCAACTCATTAATCATTTTAATCACGGCTTGCATTTGCTCATGGCCGTATACAACCGCGCCAAGCATCACTTCTTCAGATAATTCTTTCGCTTCTGATTCCACCATCATTACAGCAGTTTCAGTCGCCGCAACCACTAAATCTAATTCAGTTACTTCTAATTGTGATTTAGTTGGGTTTAATACATATTCACCATCAATATAACCCACGCGCGCTGCGCCTAATGGGCCAAAGAAAGGAATGCCAGACAATGACATAGCGGCTGACGCACCAATAATGGCCGGAATATCCGCATCAATTTCTGGATCTGACGAGATTACTGTTGCAACAATTTGCACTTCATTTAAAAACGCTTCTGGAAATAGCGGGCGAATTGGACGATCAATTAATCGTGAAGTCAGCGTTTCTTTTTCAGAAGGGCGGCCTTCGCGTTTGAAAAATCCACCTGGAATCTTGCCGGCAGCGTAAGTTTTTTCCATGTAATCCACTGTTAATGGAAAGAAATCCTGGCCTGCTTTAACATCATGCTTACCAACAACGGTAACCAAAACAACCGTATCACCATAGCTTACCAACACAGCGCCATCGGCTTGACGGGCTATTTCACCTGTTTCAATCGTGAGCTCATGCGCACCATATTGAATACTTTTCTTTACTTTATTAAACATTATTTGTCCTTTTATATGCTTTTCAATTCAATAAATTGCTATTCACTACCCAATAGCAACTGACTTTATTAACAACAATTTGTGATAAATTTACAAAACAAAAAAGCCGACGCATATCACCATGCAGTCGGCCTTCCTTAGATTATAAAAGTGCGTCCAGAATTAAAAGTTGAAACTTTAAATTGCTTAACACGTTTATAAACAATTACTTACGTAAGCTCAAACGCTCAATCAATGTTTGATAACGGCTAACATCACGGCTTTTTAGGTAATCTAATAAACGACGACGCTGACTAACCATTGCCAACAAACCACGGCGTGAGTGATTGTCTTTTTTGTTCGCTTTAAAATGCTCAGTCAAATAAGTAATACGGTTTGTTAAAAGCGCCACTTGCACTTCTGGACTACCTGTATCACCTTGTTTTAATTGAAAATCTGCTACGACTTTTGCTGTATCTACTTCTGTAATTGCCATCTTTATTTCCTTAATAAACTACTAGTTAGCGACAATGTAAACGCAGCTTAAAACTTAAAACCGCCAATACATTCTTTTACGAATAATCTAACATTTTAACGTGCTTATTTACTTTTATCAAGCCTTAGTTAACAAGCAAACCATTCATTTTATTGAGTTTTTTGTATTAATCGCTTAGGTGCGATTTTTCCATCGTCTTGCATAAAACCTAAACCTATAAACTGATTGTTTTCACAATAAAGCCTAAAATCGCTTCCAGGAACAATATTAAGGCCTAGTTTGCCTGATTGCCAAACCGCTTGGCCTTGCAGAATATAGTGTGATGAATCGGCATTTAAAATGACTTTTGGCAAGCTTTCAATCGCCGAATCCACTGGCAATAAAAGTGCATCGCGCGCTTCAATAGTTAACGATTCAAGCTGTTCAATTGTGACCGATTGTGGCAATAGATAGCCTGCTGTTTCGGTGCGGCGCAAGCCTGTTAAATGCGCGCCACAATTTAGCAGTGCGCCAATATCTTCAGCTAAAGTGCGAATATAAGTGCCCTTGCTACAAGTAACCGTGATGGTTGCAACGTCAACCTCAATCGCATCAACCAGAATAGATTGAATAGTGACTAGACGCGCTTTACGTTCAATATCAATGCCAGCTCTGGCATATTCGTATAAAGCTTTGCCTTCATGCTTGAGTGCGGAGTACATGGGTGGCGTTTGGCTGATTTCGCCCACAAACTTCGCACAAGCCGATTCAAATTGCGCTTTTGTAATATTCACGGGCTTGGTTGCTAACACAGCACCTTCTGCGTCGCCAGTGTTGGTGGTAACACCCAATTTTACGGTGGCAAGATAAGTTTTATCAGCATCGGTTACATATTGTGCAAACTTGGTGGCTTCACCCAAACAGATGGGAAGCAAGCCAGTCGCTAGCGGATCTAACGTGCCCGTGTGCCCCGCTTTGGCGGCAGAATATAACCATTTTACTTTTTGTAATGCTTGATTAGACGAAAAGCCGAGCGGCTTATCTAACAATAAAACACCATTAATGGCGCGTTTAGTGCGTTTGAATTGCAAAGCAGAAGTTAATCTAAGTTTTTATCAGTGGCGCGCGCCGCATCAATCAATTGCGCCATTTTCATGCCGTTATCAATAGACGCATCGTAAACAAAATGCAGCTGCGGCACTGTGCGCAACAACATGCGTTTGGCAATTTGCGTGCGCAAAAAACCGGCCGATTTTTCTAAGCCTTGCTGAATGCTATCGCTGGCTTTAGCGGCGCTGTAAAAAATCTTAGCATGCGCCATATCACCTGTAACTTCTACTTGCGTGATCGTCACCATACCCACACGCGGGTCCTTCACTTCAAACTGAAGCAAATCCGCCAACTCGCGCTGCATTTGTTCTGCAACGCGGGTTGCTCTTGAAAAGTCTTTTGCCATATTTTTTACTATCCAATAACTTAAAAAGCCTAAATGAGACTAGGCGTAAACCAAAAAATTGAGCGCGGCATACGTGTTGTATGTAAGCGATTATTTTTTGGTTTACAACGACGTATCATGACGGATTTTTAGGTTATAGCGTACGTGCTACTTCTACCATTTCGTAGACTTCCAGCAAATCACCTACCTCGATGTCATTGTAGTTTTTCAACGATAAACCGCACTCAAAGTTGTTTTTCACTTCTTTAACGTCATCTTTAAAGCGTTTCAATGAATCCAATTCGCCCGTATGAATAATCACGTTAGCACGCAACACACGCACGCGTGAATTGCGTTTGATCATACCGTCTTGTACATAGCAACCTGCAATTGAGCCCACTTTTGAAATACGGAACACTTCGCGAATCTCTACCGTACCAATCATGCTTTCTTTTTGCTCTGGTTTCAACATACCACCTAAAGCGGCTTTTACTTCGTCAACCGCTTCATAAATAATATTGTAGTAGCGTACATCAACACCTAAGCTGTCGATTAATTTACGTGAGCCTGTATCGGCACGCACGTTAAAACCAATCAATACCGCGCCAGAAGCCGCACTTAAGTTCACGTCTGATTCAGAAATAGCGCCCACACCGGTGTGGATAATATTCACTTTTACTTCAGCCGTTGATAGTTTTTGCAAACTGGTTGCCAACGCTTCGTATGAACCTTGTACATCTGATTTAATAATCAGATTCAAGATTTGTACTTCGCCTTCGGTCATTTGATCAAACATGTTTTCAAGCTTAGCCGCTTGTTGTTTAGCTAATTTAGTATCGCGGAATTTACCAGCACGGAAGTTGGCAATCTCGCGTGCTTTACGCTCATCGTTTAACACAATCACTTCTTCACCAGCACTTGGCACATCTGATAAACCTAAGATTTCAACTGGAATCGATGGGCCTGCTTCTTTAATATCATTTCCAGACTCATCCAGCATGGCACGTACTTTACCAAATGTGCTACCAGCCAAAATCATATCGCCACGTTTTAAAGTACCTGACTGCACTAATACTGTAGTGACAGGACCGCGGCCTTTATCTAAGCGACCTTCAATCACCAAGCCTTTAGCTGGCGTATTTTTCGGTGCTTGTAGCTCTAAAATTTCGGCTTGTAACAATACCGCTTCTAGCAACTCATCAATACCTTTACCTGTTTTAGCCGATACTTCGCGGAACATCACTTCACCGCCAAAGTCTTCAGGCACCACTTCTTGCGCCACTAATTCCATTTTCACGCGCTCAGGCGCTGCATCTGGCTTATCAATTTTGTTAATCGCCACAACTAAAGGTACACCTGCGGCTTTAGCATGGTGAATCGCTTCAATGGTTTGCGGCATCACGCCGTCATCGGCTGAAACCACTAAAATCACCACATCGGTCGCTTTTGCACCGCGTGCACGCATGGCTGTAAACGCTTCATGGCCTGGCGTATCTAAGAAAGTCACCATACCGCGCGGTGTTTCAACGTGATAAGCGCCAATATGTTGCGTAATACCGCCAGCCTCTCCTGAAGCCACACGGCTACGGCGGATATAGTCTAATAAAGAAGTTTTACCATGGTCAACGTGGCCCATTACCGTTACTACTGGCGGACGCGTTTCCATAATGGCTTGTGCATGTTCTGCTTCTTCTAAGAATACATCTGGGTCATTTGGCGCTGCAGCAGCCGCTTTATGGCCCATTTCTTCTACTAAAATAATGGCCGTTTCTTGATCAAGCACTTGGTTAATCGTCACCATCATGCCCATACTCATGAGCTTTTTAATCACTTCGCCCGATTTAACCGCCATTTTGTGCGCTAATTCGGCCACAGTAATGGTTTCTGGCACCAACACTTCATACACAATCGCCTCGGTCGGCACTGTAAATGCGTGTTCAGCGTCATCATCTTGATGTGATCTGTTTTTACCTTTTGGTGAGCGCCAATTAGAACCGGTCGTTACCGCACCGCGCGTTTTTAAGCCGCGTTTTTTGTTCTCAGCATCGGTCCACTCTTTGTTATTGCCTTTGGCTTTTTTAGCATCTTTAGCGGCAACAGGTTTTGCAACCGCGCCAACTTTGGCTACTGGCTTATGCAGTGTGCCTTCTGATAATTTAGCCGCTTTTACTTTTGCCGCTTCTGCTTCCGCAATTTTTCTGGCTTCTTCATCTAAGCGGCGTTGAATCAACTCTTGTTTTTTACGTACATCTTCCGCTTGCATGGCCGCTAACGTAGCATGACGTTTTGCCTCTTGCTCGCGAATCGCTACTTGTTCAGGTGTTAACACTTGTTTTTTGATTGTTGTAGGCTTTGCAACTTCCTCTACAACTGGCGCTGGCGGTGGTACTGGCGCAGGGGCTGGTTCCGGCTCTGCTTTCACTTCAACAGGCGCTTCAACCACAACCACTTCGGCAACTGGCTCTTCTACTGGTTGAATTACAACTTCCTCAACAACAGGCTCAGCTAATACAGGTTCAACAGGCGCAATGATTTCAACCACTTCTGCTACTGGTTCTGCAATTTCTTTTGCTGCTGCTAGCTCTTCAACTTCTTCAGGACGTTCTAACACACGTTTTTTACGCACTTCTACTTGAATAGTGCGCGCACGGCCTGAGCTATCAGTTTTTTTGATTTCAGTATTGGATTTTCGTGTCAGCGTAATTTTGCTTTTAGGCGCTGAATCAGCGCCATGTTCTTTACGCAAATATTCTAATAACGCGGATTTATCTGACTCTTCAAGCTTATCTTCCAATGCCGATTTAACAACACCCGCGCTTTTAAGTTGATCTAACAGCAAGGCGGTTGGCAGCCCTAGCTCTGCGGCGAATTGTGCTACGGTTGTTTGTGCCATTTACTGCTCCAATCTCTCTATATTCTGCTACTTACATACAATATTTACTAATGAACGCATTGCTTGGTTACTTAAACCAAGGCGCGCGCGCGGTCAAAATCAGACCCTTGGCGCGCTCTGCATCCATACTTGTCATTTCGACCAATTCATCAACTGCTAATTCCGCTAAATCATCCATGGTTGATACACCTTTAGATGCCAACAAATGGGCGGTTTCTTCATCCATGCCGTCCATAGTCAATAAATCAGCACTGGCTTCTTCCACTTTTTCTTCTTTAGCAATCGCTTCCGTTAATAAAGCAGCACGCGCACGCGCACGCAATTCATTAATGGTGTCTTCATCAAACGCATCAATTTCAGCCATTTCAGCTAAAGGCACATAAGCGATTTCTTCTAAAGTGCTAAAACCTTCTTGCACTAAGATATCAGCCACTTCTTCATCAACGTCTAATTTTTCCATAAACAACTGGCTGACATTGGCGTATTCAGTTTGATTTTTCTCAGCTGCTTGCTCTTCGGTCAGAATATTCAAAGTCCATCCGGTTAGTTCAGAAGCTAAACGCACGTTTTGACCACTGCGACCAATTGCCAAAGCTAATTGTTCTTCATTTACTACTACGTCCATGCTGTGCGCATCTTCATCTACCACGATAGATGAAACTTCTGCAGGTGCCATGGCATTAATCACAAACTGCGCTGGCTCCATGCTCCACAACACAATATCCACGCGCTCGCCAGCCAATTCGCCAGTAACTGCTTGCACGCGTGAACCACGCATACCAACGCAAGTACCCACTGGGTCTAAACGCTGATCATTGGTTTTAACGGCGATTTTTGAGCGCAGGCCAGGGTCACGCGCAGCGGCGCGAATTTCCAGCAAGCCCTCTTCAATTTCAGGCACTTCTAATTCGAATAAACGCTTCAAAAAGTCTGGTGCAATGCGCGATAGAATTAGTTGCGGACCACGACCACCACGCTCAATGCGTGATAAATAGGCACGTACACGATCACCAACACGTAAATTTTCTTTTGGAATCATTGCTTCGCGCGGCAATAAACATTCAATACGACCTACTTCAATAATTGCGCTACCTTTTTCCATGCGTTTAATTACGCCCGTTACAAGGTTTTCATTACGCGCTAAAAAGTCTTCAAGAATTTGTTCACGCTCTGCTTCACGCACTTTTTGCAAAATAACTTGCTTAGCGGCTTGCGCGCCAATACGGCCAAATTCAATATTCTCTAATGGCTCCTCATAAAATTCGCCAATTACGCGCCCAGCCGCATGGTCGCTCTCTTCATCAAACTGAAATGCTGAATTTTCTAGCAAATCATATTCCACATATTGCCAGCGTCTAAACGTCTCGTAAGAACCGCTTTCGCGGTCAATCGTGACGCGAATATCCGCATCATCGTGATGTTTTTTCTTGGTAGCCGAAGCTAAAGCCAATTCTAAAGCTGTAAAAATGACCTCTTTACTCACGTTTTTTTCGTGAGCTAAGGCATCTACCAATAATAAAATTTCACGACTCATTGCAATCTCCAACTTTAAATTTATTTAATTCTTTTAACTTTTATGCTTAATTAACGTTATTGAATATTGCCTAAAAAATAGGGCTTAATCGTGCTTTATCAATATTATTAAAGGCTAGCCGATAAACAATGCCTTCAAATTCCATCAAAACATGACCATCTTCAAAACCATTTATTACACCCAAAAATGTTTTACGTGGCAAAGTTGTTTCAGCCGCACTAGGGCTTTCATCTTTAACACCAACACGTAATTTAATTTGTGCGCGCTCACCGGCAAAGCGTACAAAATCTTTTTCTTTTTTTAGTACACGGTCCATACCAGCCGATGAAATTTCCAATCGATCGTATTCAATTTCATGATCAACTGTTAAAACATTGCCCAATTGGTTACTAACCAACACGCAATCATCAATATTGACGCTATCTTTAATATCAGCTGGATTAAGCTTGTCAATAAACACGCGCAACAACTTACCGCGATTCGAAATCTCGAGATCGACCAACTCAAAACCAAGCTGAGTGACCGTTTTATCAATTAAGCCATGCAAATCTTGCATTACCGCGCATCCTTTAAACTACATATCCTGCAGAAACAAAAAATGGGCACAAAGCCCATTCAAATTATTGCCCATATTATACCAATTAATACAAGCAATTGGAATGCTTTGCATTGGCATAATTAACACATTGCATAAACGAATAAAGCCCTCTTGCGAGGGCTTTATTGCGAGTTACTTAATAATTAAGCAACTCAATATAAATAGCTTGGCGGTGACCTACTTTCGCATGCGAAGAGCATACTATCATTGGCGCTGGTTCGTTTCACGGCCCTGTTCGAGATGGGAAGGGGTGG
>JAYWCF010000235.1:0-10926 GCA_043780715.1 Methylotenera sp.
AGCCAAGTCAGCATGATGTTAGGCGACGCATGGCGTGTAGAATTGCACGATGAATTATTGCAACATTTGACGGATTGGTTATCGAAAGAAAACGTTAAAATCCTATATAATTAAAACGATTGTAATAGACGGGTAATATAAACTGATGACACTAAGACGCGCCACAGACACCAAAATAAGTTACTTAGATTTTGAGCAGCCGATTGCTGAGCTTGAAAAGCGAATTGACGCTTTGCAAGAATCGCATGACGACCATGCCAGCTTGGATATTTCGAAAGAGCTGGATCAGCTGCAAAAAAAGCAAAAAAAACTGCTAGAAGAAACATATCAAAATTTAAGTGCATGGCAAATTTCGCAAGTAGCCCGTCACCCGCAGCGGCCTTATACGCTGGATTATATTCGCGAATTATTTACCGATTTTGAAGAGTTGCATGGTGATCGTGCCTACTCAGATGACCCAGCCATTGTGGGCGGATTAGCGCGCTTTGAGGGCATTCCTGTGATGGTGATTGGCCATCAAAAAGGTCGCGATGTAAAAGAGCGCCAATACCGTAATTTTGGTATGCCGCGGCCTGAAGGCTATCGTAAAGCTTTGCGTTTATACCGATTAGCCGAAAAATTTGGTTTGCCGATTGTGACCTTGATTGACACCCCAGGCGCTTACCCGGGCATTGGTGCCGAAGAGCGTGGACAATCTGAGGCGATTGCCAAAAATTTATATGTAATGGCCGAGCTGAAAACACCGATAGTAGGCGTGATTATTGGCGAAGGCGGTTCTGGTGGCGCGCTGGCTTTAGGCGTAGTGGATCAATTATTAATGTTGCAATACGCCACTTATTCGGTGATTTCACCTGAAGGTTGCGCATCGATTTTATGGAAAAGCGCCAGCAAAGCGCCAGAAGCGGCTGAAACGTTAGCCATTACCGCGGATAGATTAAAAGGCTTGGGATTAGTCGATATTATTGTTAGCGAACCCTTAGGCGGTGCACATCGCGATATTGAGTTAACCATGCAATCATTGCGCAAAACGCTAAAAGATCAAATCGTGGCATTGCAGAAAAAAGACACAGAACAGCTGTTAGCCGCACGCTATGCGCGTTTGATGAGTTATGGCAAATTTAAAGAAACAGCCGTCAAATAAAGCATTGCAAAAAGAACATTTGCAACGCAAAAATGCGATTCAAAAACATTCGTTACAAGCGCAACTCAATACTTTTTTTAGCACGGTTTTTTTAGCAAAAAATCGTGTCAATCCGCATTTAGTCGTTGGCTTTAGCGGCGGTTTAGATTCTTGTGTGCTGCTTCATCTCTTAGCGCAATTGCGCCAAACCTTGCCTTTTCAATTAAGCGCCCATCATGTGCATCATGGTTTAAGCAAGCATGCCGATGCTTGGGCCGATTTTTGCAAAAAAACTTGCAACACGCTTCATATTCCGCTGACTATTTCAAAGGTCGATATTGATGTCAACAGTGGTTTAGGCATAGAAGCTAGCGCGCGCAAAGTGCGTTATGCGGTTTTGTTGGCAAGGGATGCCGATTTTATTTGCACCGCTCACCATCAAGATGACCAAGCAGAGACTTTATTATTGCAGCTTGCGCGCGGTGCGGGCGTAAAAGGTTTAGCAGGTATGGCTGCCGTGGATGATGCTAGAAAATTGTTGCGGCCATTGCTGAATATTAGCAGGGCAGAGCTAGAGGCGTATGCTCAACAGCACAAATTGAGCTGGGTAGAAGACGACAGCAACACCAATACCCAATTTGACCGCAACTTTATCCGGCATACCGTGCTGCCAACCTTAATGCAGCAATACCCTGCCATTAAGCAAACGCTAGCGCGCAGCGCACAACATTTGGCGATTGCGAATAATTTATTGGATGTGTTAGCCGCGCAAGACGCGCAGGCTTGCTTATCGGCTGAATTGGGCAAAAAGACCTTGGCTTTAGCGCCACTAAAACCGCTAGATTTAAATCGCATCAATAATGTATTGCGTTGGTGGCTGGCGCAAAATAATGTGCTGATGCCAAGTGCGGCGCAATTGCAGCAAATCACTCAGCAATTGCTAGACGCAAAATCCGATGCGGCGATTAAAATTCAGTTAAAAGCTGAAATCGATTTAACCTTAAGGCGTTACCAAGATTTTGCCTATTTGGTGCCTGATAAACTAATTAAAACCACAGTTGATGAAATTTGGCAGGGTGAGGCGATATGCACTTTGCCTAATCAAACGCAGCTCACTTTTAAGCAAGAATTAGGCGCTGGATTAAGCTTGAAATATTTGAATGATAAACGCCTGATTATTAAAAGCCGTGCTGGTGGTGAGCGCATAAAGCCTGATTTAAATCGCCCCAGCCGTAGCTTAAAAGCTGTGTTGCAGAGTGCTGCAATTCCACCTTGGCAACGCAGCCAATTGCCACTTATTTTTGCAGGTGAAACCTTGGCGATAATTCCTAATATTGCCGTAGAAACCAGCTTAAAGGCGGCTGCCGATGAAATGGGTCTTGTAGTTACTTGGCAACAGCTTTAGTTTAATTTTTAAGCAAACTTTCCAGTTTAGGCCAAATGTTTTCAAGCAATTTTGGCTGTGCGGCGGCGGTAGGGTGTAGGCCGTCATCTTGAATCAGCGCGCGGTTACCAGCAACACCATCTAAGAAAAATGGCACTAAATTTAGTTTGTATTGTTTGGCTAGCGTGTCATAAATGGCATAAAATTTTTGCGTATATTGAATGCCATAATTAGGCGGTATTCTCATTCCCAGCAACATCACTGTGGCGTTTTTGGCTTTGGCTTGTTTAATCATGCTGTTCAAATTACGTTGCATATCACTCAAACTTAGGCCGCGCAAACCATCGTTGGCGCCCAGTTCTATCACCACAATTTCGGGCTGATGGTTTTTCAGCATTTGAGCAAAACGGGTTAATCCACCACTGGTGGTTTCGCCGCTAATACTGGCATTAATCACTTTATATGCACTATTTTGCTGTTTTAGTTTGCTTTCTAGCAAAGCGACCCAACCTGTATTAGGTTGGATACCATAAGCGGCTGATAAGCTATCGCCAAAAACCACGATGGTTTGTGCGGCTTGCGCAGTGCTTGCAACCATTGCGAATACAATGACACTAAACAGTGTAATAAAAAGTGAATGAATAGAATCAAACAAACGAGAACGCATACATGCTACTTTCTGAACAGAATTTTCAAACGATGGATCGTGATTTAACAACGCACAGCCATGCCATTTTAGCGACAAACTTATGCAAAAGTGTGGGTGAAGCGCCAAACCAGATAGACATTCTAACCAATTTACAGCTGCAAGTGGCTCTTGGTGAGAGTGTGGCGATTGTGGGTAGTTCTGGCTCTGGTAAATCCACCTTGCTGGGTTTGCTGGCAGGGCTGGATAACCCAACTAGCGGTAGCGTGACTGTGCAAGGCGCGGTATTTAGTGATTTAGATGAGGATGCGCGCGCGGCCATTCGCGGCAAGCATATGGGCTTTGTGTTTCAGTCGTTTCAATTGTTGCCCACCATGACCGCGCTAGAAAATGTGATGTTGCCTATGCAATTATCCAGCCAGCCTAATGCAAAACAAATCGCCATGGCCACTTTAGAAAAAGTCGGTTTAGGCTCACGCTTAAGTCATTATCCCAAACAACTTTCTGGCGGTGAGCAGCAGCGCGTTGCCATTGCGCGTGCTTTTGCACCACAGCCTGCTATTTTGTTTGCCGATGAACCCACTGGTAATTTGGATTTAGCCACAGGCGAACGCATTATTGATTTGCTGTTTAGCTTGAATCAAGCGGCTGGCAAAACACTCATTTTGGTGACGCATGATGTGAAGCTAGCGCAACGTTGCCAACGCACGTTAACACTGAATAACGGCCAATTGAGCGAAGCTGGTCATTGAGATTGAAGATGATTTTTAAACTAAGCTACCAGCAATTATTCTCACAATGGAAATCGGGCGATTTGCGCGTGATGGTGTTTGCGCTAATTTTGGCGGTCACATCGATTACGGCGGTGAATTTTTTTATTAATCGCATCGCGCTACATTTAAACGCACAAGGCGGCATGCTGTTGGGCGGTGATTTAGTAGTGATTTCTGACCAAGCGATTCCGGCTGACTATGTAGAATTGGCCAAAAAGTTTGACCTGCAAAGCACGTCTACGCTGGAATTTCCTAGCATGGCGATTAACGGTGAGCGTAATCAATTAGCGGAAATTAAAGCGGTACAAGATGGCTTTCCGTTAAGAGGCGATTTTAATGTGCAGTTGGCAGGACAAGCAGCGAAAAACATGCGCAGTACGCCAAACCAAGGCCAAGTATGGTTAGAGCCGCGCTTAGCCACCGTTTTAAATGTGACCATTAACGATACGGTTGAAGTGGGCGCCGCGAAATTTAAGGTGGCTGGCATTTTGGTGCGCGAATCTTCACGCGGCGGCGATATGTTTAGCTTTGCGCCACGCTTGATGATGCATATAGATGATATTGCCAAAACTGAGCTCATTCAATTTGGCAGCCGCGTTAAATATCAATTTTTGGTGGCGGGTAATGCCGATAATATCGCCAAGTTTTCAGATGCTATTACGCCACAATTAAAACGCGGCGAACGCATACAAGACGTTAAAAGCGCTAGGCCAGAAATTAAAAGCGCACTGGATAAAGCCGAAACATTTTTAGGCTTAAGCGCCATGGCAAGCGTGGTGCTTAGTATTGTGGCAATGCTATTAGCCAGCGCGCCGTTTGTGGCAAGAAGCACCAATACAGCCGCGCTTATGCGTTGTTTTGGCGCCAGTAAAGCGGTGATTCAAAAAATATTGCTATTGCAAACAGCTATGCTGGCGTTAATTGGCGGTGTGCTGGGTTGTGTAATTGGCTATATTTTGCAATATGGGCTGGCTTATATTGCAGGGCAGCTGTTTGTTGAAACGCTGCCTAGCCCCAATTTAATGCCAGTATTAATGGGCTTAAGTTTATCTTTCGCCATTTTGTTCAGCATTATGTGGCCGCATATTCAGGCGCTTAAAAATGTTTCGATTATGCGTATTTTAAGGCGCGATGAAGCAGAAGCGCCTGTTAAGCTTTGGTTGAAATACACGCCAATTGTGCTGGTGAGCATGATTTTAATCACCGTATTAGCTAAAACTTGGCAGCTGGCCTTTGCGTTTTTAGGCGGTATTGTCGGCATTTGTGTAGTGGCAGGCTTGCTGGCTTATGGCTTGGCAAAGTTGCTCAATCGCTTTAGTCAGCAATTTAAAGGTCAATACGCCATCGGCTTTGGTTTATCAAATTTGAATCGGCGATTAGGGCTGTCGATTGCGCAGATGATTGGCTTTAGTTTAGGCGCGATGGTGCTGATGCTATTAATGATGATTAAAACCGATTTGCTGGATGCTTGGCGCGGTTCAATGTCTGCGGATGCGCCGAATCGCTTTGTGATTAATATTCAGCCAGACCAAGTGGCGCCTATAAAACTATTTATTGACAATTTAAATGTAAGCAAGCCGCAAGTATTCCCCATGATTCGTGGCCGATTAGTGGCAAAAAATAATCAAGAAATTAACCCGGATTTATTTGTGGACGAACGCGCTAAACGTTTGGTTTCGCGTGAGTTTAATTTATCCAGTGCAACTACTATGCAAGCCGATAACAGGCTATTGCAAGGCCGTTGGTGGCAAGCGGATGAAGCAGGGCAGCCGTTTGTTTCAATTGAAGAAGACATTGCTAAAACGCTTGGCGTAAAGCTAAATGACAAGCTCACCTATGATATTGCTGGTAGCCGCATTACTTTAACGGTAATGAGTATTCGCAAAGTGGAATGGGATAGCATGCGTGCAAACTTTTTTGCGGTAACGCCATTAAATACGCTAAAAGAGTATCCCACTAGTTATATGACCGCATTCTATCTGCCGCAAAATCAAGCGATTGCCATGAATCAACTGGTGCAAAAATTCCCCAATTTCACCGTAATCGATACCGCCAGTATCATGAATCAAGTGCGCGATATTATGAACAAACTGACCTTGGCGGTTGGGTTTGTGTTTATGTTTTGCTTAATTGCCGGCTTAATTGTGCTGTACGCCGCGCTTATTGCCACGCGAGAAGCGCGCTTGCAAGAATCCGCATTACTGCGCGTTTTGGGCGCATCGCGCAAGCAAGTCACCGTTGCATTGCTAACCGAATTTGCCAGTATTGGCTTGGTGGCGGCGCTGGTGGCGATTGTAATGGCAGTCACTTTAAGTGCTTATTTAAGTATTTTTGTGTTGGATATTCCTTACCAATTAAATGCCAGCTTAGCCATTGGGGTTTTCGTCTTGACCACGCTACTCATTCCGCTAGCCGCATGGTCAGTGATTCGCGGCTATTTAAACGTACCGCCAAAGCAACTTTTAAATAGCATTTAGTCCCCATAAAATGGCTGTATATAACCACCAATAATGGTTGTATACAGCCATTTTATTCGCTTATAATTCTTCTTAAGAGTTAAAGATTTATTAACTGACTGATAAATAAGTCATTTTTGTAAATTACTCCTATTTGTTTTTTGGGCTTAATTATTGCTCTTATAGAGTTGATGTAATTAAGCAAAAACCACTTAAACCTTAGGGAACAGCATGAAAAGTCATTTAGCCCCAAAAATTATTCTAACAGCCATAATTGCCGCGTATGCCGTACCAGCGCTGGCCGAAAACAAAGCTGAAGCGCTGGAAACTGGAAAAATTGAAGTGATTTCTACCACGCCATTGCCAGGCATTGGTACAAGCATTGACCAAATACCTTCAAACGTGCAATCGGTTGGCGCTAAAGATTTAGCTAAACAGCACACATTAGAAATGTCGGATTACCTAAACAATAATCTTGGTGGTGTGACGGTGACAGAAGGTCAAAGTAATCCTTATATGGCCGATGTAAACTTCCGTGGCTTTACGGCATCTCCATTAGCAGGCGCGCCACAGGGTTTGTCTGTGTTTCAAGATGGCGTGCGTATTAACGAGCCATTTGGTGATACTGTTAACTGGGGACTGATTCCGCAAAGCGCGATTTCTAGCATTAATTTAATGCCAGGCTCTAACCCTGTATTTGGTCTAAATACACTAGGTGGTGCGCTATCGATAAACACTAAAAGTGGCGCTAGTTATCCGGGTTTTTTTGCCGAGGCAATGACAGGTTCTTGGGCGCGTCGTGGCTTTAATGCAGGTTATGGTGGTCAAAGTGGCAATGTGGATTATTTTGTAACAGGCAATTTTTCTAAAGAAGATGGTTGGCGTGATCATTCAGAAAGTGAAGTAAATCAACTTTTTGGTAAAGTAGGCTGGCAAGACGATAAAACCGATTTGGACTTAAGCGTTACCATTGCTCACAATAACTTAAATGGAGTGCAAGCATTACCAAAAAGCTGGCTCAATAAACCAGAAACTGGCTACACTTTCCCCGATAGTATTGGCAACCGCATGCAAATGGTTAATCTAAAAGGTAGCCATTTTTTTACAGATGAACATTTAGTAGCCGCCAATGTGTATGTGCGTAGTAGCCGCATTAGTAATTTTTCCAGCAATACCAATGATTGTTTTGCCAGCGCTGAAACTAATGCAGGTGAAGCGTGTGACCAAACGCTTGCAAAACCTGTTGATATCGCAAACCAAGGTGCGAATCAGCAATCTACTACTTCGCAATTAGGTTATGGTTTTTCAGCACAGTATTCTTATCTTGGCGATTTGATGGCTCACAAAAATCAGCTCACCACTGGATTTAGTGCCGATTTAGGTCGTTCAAAATATAAATCAGCCGAACAAACCAGCAACTTTAGCCAAGACCGTGGCGCTGAAGCGAACAGCGATTTTGAATCCGAAACCGATATTAAAGCCAATAATAAATATTTAGGTTTGTATGCAACCGATATTTTCTCAGTGAATGACCAATTTCATGTGACATTATCTGGGCGCTATAATTATGTTCAGGTGCGCATTAAAGATAATCACGAAGCCGATGCCAATACCGGCAAGTTTGTGTCTGGAATTGAAGATCATGTTAAACATAGTTTCAACCGCTTTAATCCTGCTATTGGCTTAAATTATAACCCTAGCCAAAATTTAGGTTTTTACGGTGGATATAACGAAGGCATGCGTGCACCAACGCCCATTGAGCTAAGCTGCGCCGACCCAGCAACGCCATGTCGTTTGCCGACTGACTTTTTAGCAGATCCGCCGCTTGATCCAGTCATTTCTAAAACATTTGAGGCGGGAGTACGTGGTAAGTTAAGTAAAGGTATAAGCTGGAACGCGGGCGTTTTTCATGCTAGATTAAAAAATGATATTCAGTTTATTAGTAGCGGAAACGGCTTTAACCGAGGTTATTTTGATAACGTGGGTGATACCTTGCGCCAAGGTTTAGAGTTGGGCATAGCTGCGCAATTTGAAAAATTAAAAATTACGGCAAACTACCAATATCTACGCGCCACCTTTCAGAATAGTGTTACATTTCACAACGAAAATAACTCAAGCGCCGATGCTAATGGAAATTACACCACGAAATCGGGTGATTACCTGCCTAACATTCCAAAACATTCGCTTAAGTTTCGCGCTGCTTATGACTTTATGCCAAACTTAACTGTTGGTTTAAATATGATTGCAAGTGGAAGCGTGTTTGCCCGGGGTGATGAAAATAACCAAGATGCAAACGGAAAAGTCGCCGGCTACACCGTATTTAATGCCGATGCTAATTGGCGCTTTCACCCCAATTGGAGTGGCTTTTTAAAAGTAACCAATATTGCGGATAAAGATTACGCCAGCCTAGGTATTTTAGGAACCAATGCCTTTAATACGGCCAATAGAAGCTTCAATACGGATCCAATCGCATGGCAATCTGAACAGTTTCAATCACCTGGCGCACCGCGTGCCGCTTGGATAGGCGTGCGTTACGAGTTTGGTGGCAAGAAAACGGTTGCCATTGTTGACCATGACTAATACGTAATTAAGGACAATATTGCTCTCACAACAAAACCATTTAGGTGATTTAGAGCCCAAGCAGCATTTCACTCAACCCAAAAAAGTGTTGATTGTGGAAGATGAAGAGTTGTTTGCGCGCGCGGTACAAAAGCGTTTGCAAAAAGCCGGTTTTGAGTGTGAGCATGTTGAAAATTTAGCCGATGCACGCGCTATCCATAAACAGTTTAGCCCTGATTTGGTATTGCTGGATATGCGCCTACCAGATGGCAACGGCTTAGATTTAATTGCCGAATTTGTAGCCAAAAATATTGTGACCATTGTAATGACGGCATACGGCGAAGTAAGCGATGCCGTTACCGCCATGAAAATGGGCGCAAACGATTATTTAAAAAAGCCCATCGATTTAGAAGAGCTATTATTAATCGTTGAAAAAAATCAAAAAACGGCCACATTACAAAATAGCTTGGAATATTCGCGGCAACGCAATGTGCATTCTAGTGATGGCATTACCTTGATTGGCGATAGCCCTGCAACACAAAGCATACATATGCAAATTGCGCGTATTGCACAGTTGGGCCATATTACCGATGCAATTGCGCCTACGGTGCTTATTACTGGCGAAACAGGCACAGGCAAAGATGTAGCTGCACGCTTGCTACATGCATCTGGCACCAATGCAGACAAGCCTTTTGTGCATGTGGATTGCGCTTCTCTTCCAAATGAGCTGATTGAAAGCGAATTATTTGGCCATGAAAAGGGCGCTTTCACCAATGCAATTACCTCTCGCCCAGGTTTGATTGAAGCGGCAGAAGACGGTACTTTATTTTTGGATGAAATTGGTGAGTTGCCTTTAACGCTGCAAGCAAAATTGCTTAGTGTGTTAGAGCGCAGACGTGTGCGGCGCTTAGGCTCAACCAAAGAACGGATTGTGCCTGCGCGCATTATTGCGGCCACTAATCGCGATTTGCACGAAATGTCGCAGCAAGGGCGATTCCGTTCGGATTTATATTATCGTTTGAATGTGATGACCATTTCATTAGCGCCCTTGCGTGAGCGCGGCCATGATATCTTGCAGTTGGCTAAACACTTTATGCAACTTACCGAAAAGCGCTATGGTTTAAGCAAGCATGTGTTCAGTCAATCAGCGATTGAAGCCATGCAGCATTATAATTGGCCGGGCAATGTGCGCGAATTACGCCATCAAATTAGCCGCGCTGTGCTGCTGAGTAGCCAATCGCAAATTACCGCAAATGACTTAAATTTGGTTGATAGCAAAAACCAAGACATTAAAAATAAAGCGCCTAACGAAAACAATCAGCAAACCCAAATAACCTTGGATGCCGCTGAAAAAAGCATGTTATTAAATGCCTTAGAATCAACGCATAACAACGTCTCAGAAGCCGCACGCAAGCTAGGAATTACCCGCATGACCATGCGCTATCGCATGGATAAACACGGTATCAGTTTTTAATTATCTTTCTGTTTATCTTGCGGATTTTTGCATCTAACAAAGCACCAAAAATATCATTTTGAAGGCTAGCTGATTCGCCTCATGGTATTATGCCCACTTATAAAATAAACAATTATTTGAATTTTACGTGGGCATTATCTTATGAAATTAGGCACCCCTTTAACCGCTTCTGCAACAAAAGTCATGCTGCTTGGCAGTGGCGAGCTTGGCAAAGAAGTCATTATCGCGTTACAGCGATTTGGCGTAGAAGTGATTGCGGTAGACCGTTATGCCAACGCGCCAGGTCACCAAGTTGCTCATCGCGCGTACACCATTGATATGACCGATGCGGCAGCATTGAAAGCATTAGTAGAGGAGGAAAAGCCACACTTTATTGTGCCCGAAATTGAAGCGTTAAACACTGATGCATTAGCCGACATTGAAAATAGCGGTACAGCCACCGTGATTCCAACAGTAAGAGCAGTGCAGTTAACCATGAATCGCGAAGGTATTCGCCGCCTAGCCGCTGAGGAAC
>JAYWCF010000236.1:0-4002 GCA_043780715.1 Methylotenera sp.
TGCGCCAAAAGGCATCACTGTCGATATTATTAGTGGCTTTTCTCATGAAAATCCGCCTTGGCTAAACATTATCAAAGCACTGAACAAACGATTGATAGAAGCTGGCTATTAATTGCTAACGTGATTTAACTTGGCCTAAACGGCACTGTTATCAGGGTCAAATATCCTACCTATTCGCAACAATTAGAGCGCCGCAGCATGGCAACAAAAATGATGTATCTTTTGCACTGCATTGCAAGACAAATATTTTTATATTTTCCTATTCAATTTAGTGAATGCTCACCTTTGCGCAATGCAAACACAGGCTTGGTTTGCGCAAAATTCTCATTAAATGGCGCATAAAAAGTTAATGCAATGCCTATTGACGAACACAAAATAAAGGCATAAATTTGCATCCAGTGCACAATATGTTGTGTTTAAGCCGTTTATATTTCATAAAATTGTGTCAAAGCACTTTAGATTAGAAGTGCTTAATTAATTAAATCAAAGAGTTAAGTAATTAAGTTAAATTTGCAGATTATTAATGCAAATTAAATACAAAAATTAGAAAAAAATTATAGGAGCAAGCCATGCTAAAAGTTGTTGAACCTGCAAGTAAATCATCAGAAATTCAAGCATCTGAAAACGCGGCGACTGATATCGCTTTTCAATCGGTTTCGTTAGATATTTGGGATAAAAAATATCGCTTAAAAGCCAAAAATGGTGACCATGTTGATCACAATATTGATGATTCATACTCACGCGTGGCGCGCGCCTTGGCCGATGTAGAAACTACCGAAGAAAAACGCCATGAATGGCATGAGAAATTTTTATGGGCATTGCGCCGCGGTGCGATTCCAGCCGGCCGCATTACCTCAAACGCTGGTGCGTTAGAGCATAAACCAGCGACTTCAACCATTAACTGCACCGTTTCTGGTGTGGTGGAAGACAGCATGGATAATATTTTAGGCAAAGTGCATGAGGCGGGCTTAACCTTAAAAGCGGGTTGCGGTATTGGTTACGAGTTTTCAACTCTGCGTCCAAAAGGCGCATTTGTGGCAGGCGCAGGCGCTTACACCAGCGGCCCATTATCTTTTATGGATATCTACGACAAAATGTGTTTTACGGTATCTAGCGCTGGCGGCCGTCGCGGCGCGCAAATGGCCACATTTGATATTAGCCATCCTGATGTTACCGATTTTATTAAAGCCAAGCGTGAAAATGGCCGTTTACGCCAATTTAACTTGAGCTGCTTAATTACCAAAGAATTTATGGAAGCGGTAAAAGCCGATTCTGAGTGGAAATTGGCTTTCCCAGTGACCGAAAAAGAAGCGATTGTTGACGGCTTAAATGTAAACGACGAAAGCCAAGTGGTATGGCGCGAGTGGCCAGTTAAAGGCAAATACCTCACCAAAGCTGATGGTATTGATGCGGGTAAAGTCGCTTGCCGCGTTTACAAAATCATTAAAGCGCGCCGTTTGTGGGATGTAATTATGTCCAGCACGTATGACTTTGCTGAGCCAGGTTTTATTCTGATTGACCGCGTCAATGAAATGAACAATAACTGGTTTTGCGAAAATATCCGCGCCACCAATCCATGCGGTGAGCAACCTTTGCCGCCTTATGGCGCTTGCTTGTTGGGCTCAGTTAACTTAACTAAATTTGTTAAAAAACCATTCACAGACGAAGCCTATTTTGACTGGGCTGAATACCGCGAAGTGGTAGCGATTTTCACCCGCATGTTAGATAACGTGGTTGAAATCAATGGCTTGCCGCTACAACAACAACGCGATGAAATCGCGCGCAAACGCCGTCATGGCATGGGTTATTTGGGTTTAGGCTCATCGCTCACTATGATGAAAATGAAATATGGTGAAGAAGATTCACTTAAATTTACCGATGAAGTCACCCGCATGATGGCAGAAGTGGGCTGGGAAATTGGCGTTGAATTGGCAACAGAAAAAGGCGCCGCGCCAATTATGGAAGAAAAATTTGAAATCACCGCTGATATGCTGGCAAAACGCCCAGAAATGGCGGCCGATGGCATTAAAGTTGGCCAAAAAGTGGCAGGTAAAGTATTGCTGGGCAAATACAGCCGCTATATGCAACAGTTTCCAGAAGGCTTGCGTAATCAAATCGCAACTAAGGGAGTTAGATTTACGCACCATAGCTCAATCGCCCCAACAGGTACTATTTCATTGAGTCTAGCTAACAACGCCAGCAACGGTATTGAGCCATCTTTTGCGCATCACTATGCACGGAACGTGATTCGCGAAGGTAAAAAATCGAAAGAAAAAGTCGATGTATTCTCTTACGAATTGCTGGCTTACCGCGAATTGGTGAATCCAAACGCCATGCCGTTTAGCGATAAACCAGAAGAGCAATTGCCGGATTATTTCTTGGACTCGTCCACCATCATGGCCAAAGCGCACGTGGATATTCAAGCCGCGTCACAAAAATGGATTGATAGCTCAATCTCAAAAACCATTAACGTGCCAACGGACTATGATTTTGAAGATTTCAAAAACATCTATTTATACGCCTACGACAAAGGTTTAAAAGGCTGTACGACTTTCAGGTTCAATCCAGAAGCTTTCCAAGGCGTGTTGGTGAAAGAGAAAGATTTGGAAAACACCACCTACAAATTCACGCTAGAAGATGGAACAGAGCTTGAAGTGAAGGGTAATGAAGAGATTGAATATGATGGCGAGATACATAGTGCAGCTAATCTTTACGATGCGCTAAAAGAAGGCTATTACGGCAAGTTCTAAATTTAGCTGATTAAAACGGCTGCGCTCGCCATTGCGTTGTTGAAAAACAGTTTTGAATCCTCATGTACTACTTATACATTCCGGTTCAAAACCAATTTTCGCCTAGCACTCGCATCGCTCGCTACGTTTTACTGACTAGAATTAATGGTTAATCCCCTCGCCCCTTGTGGGAGAGGGCTAGGGTGAGGGGAAAGCCTCTCAAATTCAACCCAAATTGGAGAACAAAATGGCAGTGAAAATTGAAAAGAAAATTACCGGCTACGCGCTAGTAAACGAGCAAGACAAAATTGATGCAGCGGCAAAAGCTACTGAATTAAAAGACTTAAATGCAAAAATCGTGCAAATTGGCGAGCCGCTAGACCGCCCAGAAAAAATTACAGGCAGCACCTACAAAGTAAAAACGCCAGTGACTGAGCATGCGCTTTACATCACCATCAATGATGTAGTGATGAACGAAGGCACACCGCAAGAGCACCGCCGCCCGTTTGAGATTTTTATCAACTCTAAAAACATGGATCACTTTCAATGGATAGTCGCCCTCACCCGCGTGATGTCTGCGGTGTTCCGTAAAGGTGGCGATGTTACTTTCTTAGTTGAGGAACTGAAAAGCGTATTTGAACCAAGTGGCGGCTACTTTAAAAAAGGCGGCAAATTTATCCCTAGTTTGGTGGCAGAGATTGGCGAAGTGGTAGAGCAACATCTGCAAGAAATCGGCATGCTTAAAAAACCCGGTTTAGATGAACATCAACAAAAATTAGTGGATGATAAAAAAGCCGAATACCTAGAAAAAAGCGCATCAACTGGCGGCGAAATGAATGCCGAAGGCTTTCCAAAAAATGCATCACTTTGCAAAAAATGTAATGTTAAAGCCAGCATTATTATGGATGGGTGTTTGACGTGCTTAAATTGTGGTGAAAGCAAATGCGGCTAATTTGTTGCAAACTGTTAATTAACGGTTTACTGTAGGATTGAGCAAAGTGATATTTTTTGTGACTAAACATTTAACTTTTTGTTAGCAATATTTGGATTCACTATTTAAGCAAAATCATAGAGTTAGTTATAACTTTGTGAGAATAGTCGTAATTTTTGTTTATTCTATTAGTAATAAAATAGGGCCAGTAGTGTAAACATACTGGCCCTAACCTATTTATAAGATCGACTATGTAAGTCCACTAGCAACTTCTCCGAAGCTGGCTAACCCAGCTTCGAGATTTTCAATGATATCCAAAGCCAGTTCATCAGGCTCAGGCCA
>JAYWCF010000237.1:0-3999 GCA_043780715.1 Methylotenera sp.
TAATGTGGCTTTAATGAGTGACTATAATGAGTTTGAGCATGGCAAACACTTTTTAATCAAGTTATTCGAGGAGTCATCAGAAGGCAAGGAAATGAAGCAGGTTTTTAATGAAATCGCTACTGGCACTTTTGATAGTACGTATACCAATTTTAAAAGTTGGGCACCTATTATTAAAAATGATTTTTATGTGTCTAGTTTTTCTGAGCATGAAAATAAAGAGGATGACATTGGCAAACTGTCGATGTGGCGAGCCTACGGTGCCAATACGGGCGTGGCCATTGTGTTTAAACAAGAATTTTTTAATACCATCTCTAACTATGGCTTAGATTTCAGCTCTGTTGCTTATCTTGAACCGGCTAAAATTAAGCTAGAAATTGCCCGCTTAACCGAATCCATCACCAAAAATATTAGCGCCATAAAAACCTTGCCCAATGCCAGTTTAGAGCTTTTTATATTCAACATTTTAAGGTTTGCCGCTTTGTGTAATAAGCACATTGGGTTTGCAGAAGAAAAAGAGTGGAGATTGACAGCAACCGCCTCTATTCACAGCCATTTAATTCATCATGAAATTGAAACCATTAATGGTACGCCACAGCAGATTCTAAAAATTAGAGTGGCTGATTCACATCCTTACAACCTGCAATTTAAAGACATGATTGATAAGATTATTATTGGGCCATGCCAATACCCTTCGGCCATATTTAACTCTATTGCTAACGCGCTTAGTGGCATTGGTTGTGACAATCCTAAAAAAATCATGCATATTTCAGATATTCCGTTAAGAATAACCAGCTAAAGATTTTGGCTTTAACGGTTTTTTGCAAAGCGCTATTTGACGCCGCTAAATCGCTGAACTACGATGGCAACTTTACGAAATCACTTAATACTTTAAAGGTGAAAAATGAAATCTGAAGTTGTTGCACAAGCCGCACGCGCCACGCTTAATGGCAGTATGGCGTTTACAGAAATTGTTGGGCGATTAATTGAAACAGGTGTTGAGTATTATCATGTGGATTATGTGGCCTTGCAAAAAACTTTTTACAGCGCCACTGGCGAGATGATTAAAACGCCTATTACTTACGAAAACTTACCAAACGTTGCAGAAGGTTTTGATGTTGATGCCCTAAAAGCCGCCATTTTAGATAGCCAACAAAATGGGCAACTTTACAAAGATTTTACCAAGCGGGTGATGAGTGCTGGAGTGCAAGGCTATATGGCTTTTTTACGCGGCAAACGCGTCACTTATTGGGGGCGTGGGGGCGATAGTCACACGGAATGGTTTCCTAGCGCAAAGCCATAAAATTCTTAACCTCATTACTTGTTACAATCGTTGTAACTTCACTTTTTAAATCCTAATATGACATCACAAAAAACGGGCCAATTACACCCATCATGGCAGGCCGTGATTGGCAATGAGCTTGAAAAACCTTATATGCAGGAATTGCGGAATTTTTTAAAAGAGGAAAAAGCAGCCGGTAAGGTGATTTATCCACCTAGCCCCTTGATTTTTAATGCATTTAATCACACGCCTTTTGAGCAAGTGCGGGTAGTGATTATTGGACAAGACCCCTACCATGGCGACAGCCAAGCGCATGGCTTAAGCTTTTCTGTCCCCAATGGCATTGCCTTACCGCCTTCTTTATTGAATATTTATAAAGAAATTGCGGCTGATTTAGGTATTAAGATGAGCCGCAACGGTGATTTAACGCCTTGGGCACAGCAAGGTGTTTTGTTATTAAATGCAACACTGACAGTTGAGCAGGGTAAAGCAGGCGCGCATCAGGGTAAGGGTTGGGAAGCGTTTACTGATACAGCAATTGCGGCTTTAAACGCACAGCGCGAAGGTTTGGTGTTTGTGTTGTGGGGCAGTTACGCACAAAAAAAAGGTGCTTTTATTGATGAATCTAAACACTTGGTGCTGAAATCTGTGCATCCATCACCGCTATCCGCGCATCGCGGATTTTTTGGTAACCATCAATTTTCTACGATTAATCAGCATTTAATTAGTAAAGGCCAATCGCCCATTAATTGGCAGCTTTAACACTTAACTTACACTTAGCATCATTAACAGCCAAACAAAGCGCTTGCCATGTATTTACAACTTGTTTACACTTTGTAAATGTTAGTAACAAATTAACGCAAGCCAAAAAAAACCCCGATTAAGGGGATTAAATCGGGGTTAAAAAGGCCTCATCGTCCTGTATCAAAGTTAGATGGGCTTCCGCTCAGGGAGGAAAGAAGCGGAAAGAAAACTAAGCATCAACTTAGCTTTCATGTAGTTTCAGAGGCCGCAAATCTGGGTAAGTTCAGTCTATCTTTGGTTTTTTATCATTTTTTCATCGCCGCTTTTACCACCTCACATGCGATAATATTGGCATGCAAAATCAAGATTCTCTTCTCACCGGCTTAAATAATAAACAACTGGAAGCAGTCACGCTGCCGCATCAATCTGCGCTTATTTTGGCAGGTGCAGGCAGCGGTAAAACGCGTGTTTTAACTACGCGCATTGCTTGGTTGATTCAAACTGGGCAGATTTCGGCGATGGGTTTGATGGCGGTAACGTTTACCAATAAAGCCGCCAAAGAGATGCTGACACGCTTAACCGCCATGCTGCCGATTAATACGCGCGGTATGTGGGCTGGCACTTTTCATGGCTTGTGTAACCGCCTATTGCGCGCGCATCATCGCGAAGCTGGCTTGCCTTCTACGTTTCAAATCTTGGATACCGCGGATCAATTAAGCAGCATTAAACGTTTAATGAAACTGATGAACGTTGACGATGAAAAATACGCACCCAAACAAGTGCAAGGCTATATTAATAGTTGCAAAGAAGAAGGTTTACGGGCAAACAAAGTAGATGCGTATGACGGCCACAGCCAAAAATTGCGTGAGATTTATGAAGAATACGATAAGCAATGTAACCGCGAAGGTGTGGCGGATTTTGCTGAACTGCTATTGCGCTGCTATGAATTATTAAGCCGCGATGAGCGCATTCGCACCCATTACCAAAGCCGCTTTCAATACATCTTAGTGGATGAATTTCAAGATACCAACAAGCTGCAATATTTGTGGCTTAAATTGTTAGCAGGGCAAGGTGTTAAAGATGGGCACAATTGCCTATTTGCAGTAGGTGATGATGACCAATCCATTTACGGTTTTCGTGGTGCGCGCGTGGGCAATATGCGCGATTTTGAAACCGATTTTAATGTGCAGAATATTGTTAAATTAGAAGAAAATTATCGCAGCCATAGCAATATTTTAGATGCAGCCAACGCCATTATTTCTCATAACAAAAATCGCTTAGGCAAAAACTTATGGACTAGCGCAGGCGCAGGCGAACCAGTCAGAATTTACGAAGCCTATAACGATAATGATGAAGCCCAATTTATTGTTGATGAAGTAAAAATGTTGCAAAGTGAAGGCACGCCGCTGGCGGATATGGCGCTGCTATACCGCAGCAATGCGCAATCGCGCGTGTTAGAACATGCGCTATTTTCCGCCAACCTGCCCTACCGCGTGTATGGCGGTTTACGCTTTTTTGAACGTGCCGAAGTAAAGCATGCGCTGGCTTATATGCGACTGATGGCGAATGCCAATGATGACACGGCGTTGTTGCGCGTGATTAACTTTCCTGCGCGCGGCATAGGCGCACGCAGCCTTGAACAGCTGCAAGAAGGCGCGCGCCAAAACGATTGCAGCTTGTGGCAAGCCGCGTTAAATAAAGTAGGTAATGGCGCCTCTTCTACCCGCGGTGGTGACCGCGTAGGCGGCAAAGGCTTAGATGGTTTTGTACATTTAATCCGCGAAATGACAGACCAAGCCTATGGCATTACTTTGCCAGAAGTTGCGGAGCTGGCCACTACATTTTCTGGCTTAAAAGCGCATTACCAAAATGACAAAGATGGCGAAGACCGCATTGAAAACTTAGAGGAATTGGTGACCGCTGCCGTGGCCTTTACCAACCAAGCGTTTGGCAACCACAACAATGTGGATGGCGAC
>JAYWCF010000238.1:0-3982 GCA_043780715.1 Methylotenera sp.
GGTGAAATTGGTGGCAATGATGAAGAAGCCGCGGCTGACTTTATCAAACACTATGTGACTAAACCAGTAGCCGCTTATATTGCCGGCTTAACAGCTCCAGCTGGCAAACGCATGGGCCATGCCGGTGCCATTATTTCAGGCGGCAGCGGCCGTGCAGAAGATAAAATTGCCGCTTTAGAAAACGCCGGTTGTGTGGTGGCAAGTTCACCTGCTGGCTTGGGTGAGGCTGTTGTAAAAGCAATTGCTTTAAAATCGAAAAGGTAAAAACTGTTGAAAATATTCAATCTAACGATCACCCATTTAATAGCGGCTTTAGCGCTGAGTTTTGTTACGCAATTAACGATTGCGGCAGAGATTCCGTATTTGCTTACAGCCGCATCTAAAGGTGACTTAGTAACCGTTAAAGCCATGTTAAATGGCGGCGCTAATGCCAACACCAAAGATGAAAACGATATTACCGCCTTGATGTACGCCGCGCGCAAAGACCAGGCGGCGGTGGTTTCTGTATTATTAGAAAAAGGCGCCGATATTAATGCTAAAGATAAAGGCGGCTGGACAGCGCTGATGTTTGCCTCTAAGAAAAATTATATTAATACAATCAAAGTGCTGCTAGAAAAAGGCGCAGACGCCAAAATTCGCGATGAAAGTGGCTGGAGTGCATTTGGAATGGCCGCCACCGCTGGCCACGCCGATGCCGTTAATTTAATGATTCAGCACGGTGTAGATGCCAACGCGAAATCGGATGATGGCAAAACCGCGCTAATGTATGCCGCTAAAAGTGGTGATGTACCCACTATTTCATCACTAATGTCAAAAGGGGCGCAAGCCAATGTGGCCGACCGGCTAGGCGCAACACCCTTAATGTATGCGGCACGTGAAGGCCATGCGCCAGCGGTAACATACATGATTGAGAGTGGCGCCAATATGAATCTGCAAGATCAATCTAACTGGACAGCGCTAACCTGGGCGATTAAAAAATCGAAACTAGAAACCGCCAAAGTGCTAATTAACAAAGGTGCCGATGTGAATCATGAAGACTCGGAAGGCACGCCGTTATTGCAACTTGCTGTTAATAATGGTTCGGCAGAGCTAGTAACCTTGTTGCTGGATCACAAAGCCAATGTAAAAGCGCGCGATAAATACGGCTTAACCGCTTATGTGTACGCGCTTAAAAAAGGCGATGCCGAAATTGTTCGGTTGATTAAAGATGCAGGTGGGAAATATTAACGTCGTTTTTAAATGCACTTTAATAGTATCTAAACCATGAAAATAGCGCTGGCACAAATTAACGCGATTGTTGGCGATATTACTGGCAATGCCGATAAAATTATCGAATATACCAACCGCGCGCAGGCGCAAGGCGCTAGTTTGATGATGACGCCAGAACTGGCATTATGCGGCTACCCGCCTGAAGATTTATTATTTAGAGATGACTTTAATCTCGCCTGTGAGCGCGCGCTTAACCGCATTGCTAAATCAATTCCACACATGTCCCTGCTAATTGGCCATCCTCATACAGAAAATGGCCAGTTATTTAATGCCGCTTCATTAATTCAAAATGGCAAAATTAGCGCCACCTATCACAAACAATGCCTGCCCAATTACAGTGTGTTTGACGAAGAACGCTATTTTACGGCAGGCGATTCGCCGCTGGTTTTTGAGCACCAAGGCACCAAATTCGGTGTATTTATTTGTGCCGATGGCTGGGAATCTGGCCCTGCCATTCAAGCAAAACTAGCAGGAGCACAAGCATTACTGTCTTTAAACGCATCGCCTTACCACATGGATAAACTTGATACGCGCTATGAAGTATTAGCCAAGCGCGCAACTGAAACCGGTTTAAGTGTGGTGTATCTCAACTTAGTTGGCGGCCAAGATGAATTGGTTTTTGATGGCGGATCTTTTGTGTTGGATAACACCGGCAAAGTGGTGCAGCAATTGCCAAATTTTGTTGAAGATTTAAGCTTTGTTGAATTTATCAACCATCAGCCAGTGCCAGCCAATGTTTTACCTAAACTAGGCATTGAATCAGCGGTTTATCATGCACTTACATTAGGCTTAAAAGATTATGTCAATAAAAACGGTTTTCCAAGCGTTGTGTTGGGCTTGTCTGGCGGCATTGATTCTGCCTTAACCCTAGCCATTGCAGTGGATGCGCTAGGCGCAGAGCGGGTAAAAGTGGTGATGATGTCATCTGAGTTTACCGCCAGCATTAGCGTGGATGACGCAGTGGAAATGGCTAATTTGCTGGGTGTGAAATACAGCCAAATCCCCATTAAAGAGTTGTTTAATTTGTTTTGCGACACCTTAAAACCCGAATTTGGCGATTTGCCATTTGATACTGCCGAAGAGAACTTACAAGCGCGCATTCGCGGCATGTTGCTAATGGCCTTAAGCAATAAATTTGGCAGCATTGTGCTCACTACAGGCAATAAATCTGAAATGGCGGTTGGCTACAGCACATTATATGGCGATATGGCGGGTGGATTTTCACTATTAAAAGATGTGCCAAAAACGCTGGTTTATAAGCTAGCAGAATACCGCAATCGTTTATCGCATGCGATTCCGCTACGCATTATTACGCGCGCGCCTAGCGCTGAGCTGCGCGCTAATCAAACCGACCAAGACAGCTTGCCGCCTTATGAAATATTGGATGCGATTATGCAGGCCTATGTTGAAGAGGATTTAAGTCGCGCGGCTATTATGCAAATGGGATTTAGTGAAAAAGATGTAAATCGCGTGACCAATTTGATTGACCGCAACGAATATAAACGCCGCCAAGCCCCAGTAGGCGTTAGAATTACACAACGCGGCTTTGGCAAAGATAGGCGCTACCCTATCACTGCAAAATTAAAGTTTGATGTGACATAAAAATGTCATTATTATTAAACCTATAGCTTACGCAATAACAGATACAAAAAACCGACCAACAATTAAGGGAGAGCAGGAATGAAAAAAATTGAAGCGATTATCAAACCATTTAAGTTAGATGAAGTGCGCGAATCGCTCTCTGAAATTGGTGTAAATGGTTTAACAGTAACCGAAGTAAAAGGCTTTGGGCGTCAAAAAGGCCATACCGAACTTTACCGTGGCGCAGAGTACGTAGTGGATTTTTTGCCAAAAATTAAAATTGAGTTAGTAGTAACCGATGAAATGGTAGAAGCCGCCATGGACGCCATTATCAAAGCCGCCCACACAGGAAAAATCGGCGATGGCAAAATATTTGTCAGCAGTATTGATCAAGTTATTCGTATTCGTACTGGTGAAACGGGCGAATCTGCGGTTTAAATACTAGGCATCCATTCAGTCATCAGCATGGACTTTACCTAAAGGCTATATGCCTGTCATCGCTAAAACCATCATTTTACTGACCATTGCAAATGTCTTTATGTCGTTTGCTTGGTATGCGCATCTCAAAGAACTTAATAACAAGCCTTGGATTGTTGCCGCGTTGATTAGCTGGGGAATTGCTTTAATTGAGTATCTATTTCAAGTGCCTGCCAACCGCATCGGCTTTACGATGTTATCGCTGTCACAACTGAAAATGTTGCAAGAGGTGATTACGCTGGCTGTGTTTGTGCCGTTCGCGGTTTTTTATATGCACCAACCACTTAAGCTGGATTTTTTATGGGCGGGCATGTGTTTGCTGGGTGCTGTTTATTTTATGTTTAGATCTCACGTTCCAGCTTAAATCAAAAACAAGCGCCTTACGTAATCTAAATCTTCCTGTGTATCAACACCGCTGGCGGGTGCATTTTTAGTAATGGTTACGCCTATTTTATAGCCGTGATGCAGCACTCTTAGTTGCTCTAGGCTTTCAATTTTCTCTAGTTTGGTTGCGCTTAATTGTGCGTATTTTTTCAAAAATCCTACGCGGTAAGCATATATGCCAATATGGCGGTAGGCTTGAATTTTATTTTTGTAGATTTCATCACGCGGATACGGAATTGGCGCGCGGCTAAAATACATAGCGTTGCCGTTG
>JAYWCF010000239.1:0-3980 GCA_043780715.1 Methylotenera sp.
TGCGGGTTTTTCATTTAAACTAATCGGCATGAAACCTTTTACTATTTCGCCTACAGACAAGCGTTTAAAACCTGCTCTGCAACACAAAATCAATCAAAAAACCAAGCCTTTGGGTGCGCTGGGCAAATTAGAAAATTTAGCGCTACAAATCGGTTTAATTCAACAAATTTTAACACCGCAATTAAATCGGCCCACCTTACTGGTTTTTGCTGGCGATCACGGCATTGCACAAAGTAATGTCAGCCCTTATCCACAAAGCGTTACCGCGCAAATGGTGCTAAATTTTTTGCAAGGCGGCGCGGCGATTAATGTTTTTGCGCGTCAAATGCAAATGGATTTACGCATTATTGATGCGGGGGTTAATCATACCTTTGCACCGCAAACGGCATTAATTGATGCAAAAATTGCCATGGGTACCGCAAACTTTTTTCATCAACCCGCCATGTCTTTAAGCCAATGCGAACAAGCACTTACAAAGGGTGCGGCGCTTGCTAAACAAGAAATTGATGCAGGTTGCAATATTTTAGGCTTTGGCGAAATGGGCATTGGCAATACCTCCTCGGCCAGCTGCTTAATGAGCATATTGTGCGGCGTACCGATTGAGCAATGCGTGGGCCGCGGCACTGGCTTGGATGATGCAGGCTTGGCGCATAAAACAAGCGTTTTAAAACAAGCCATCTCGCATCATGCCTTAAGTGGCTTAGATGCGATGCAAGCGTTGGCAACCTTTGGTGGCTTTGAAATCGCCATGATGGCGGGCGCCATGCTCAGTGCGGCTGAGCACAAAATAACATTGATTATTGATGGCTTTATTGCCAGCGCCGCGTTATTAGTGGCTTATAAAATGCAGCCAAATATTGTAGATTATTGCGTATTTGCACATTGCTCAAATGAGCAAGCGCATAGACAATTATTAAATTACTTACAAGCAACAACTTTGCTAGATTTAGATTTACGATTAGGCGAAGGCACAGGCGCCGCCCTTGCCTACCCACTGGTGCAAGCGGCGGTTAACTTTTTAAATAGCATGGCTAGTTTTGAAAGTGCAGGCGTTAGCCAGGCGCTTGATGCTGAAAGCCCCGTTTAAATATGCGTAAACAGTGGCAATATTTTTTATTGGCGGTGGGCTTCTTTACGCGCATTCCCGTGCCCAGCTTTGACAACTTTCAAGAGTCTGATTTAAATCATGCCAGCAAATATTTTCCTTTAATCGGCATATTGATTGGCTTGGTTGGCGCAATTGCGTTTTATGTGTCCTACTTAATTTTGCCGATGACAATAGCTGTTTTAATAAGCATGGCGGCCACCATTTATGCCACCAGCGCTTTTCATGAAGATGGCCTAGCAGACAGTGCAGATGGGCTTGGCGGCGGCTGGGATAAAGAAAAAATCATCACGATAATGCAAGATTCAAGGTTAGGGACTTATGGCGCGGTGGCATTATTTTTGATGCTAGTGGCAAAATTTCAAACGCTTTCCAATTTAAACTTTATATTAATCCCAATCACACTAATTACCGCCCATGCACTCAGTCGCCTAAGTGCAGTGTGGATGATGCAAAGCCTTAATTATGTAAAATCTAGCGGCAAAGCCAAGCCACTTGCCACGCAAATCAACATGCCTAGCTTGCTTGTGGCCAACTTTTTTGGCTTATTGCCTTTTATTGCTGTTATTTTTGCATTAAATGTGAGCAACCACTCACATTTAATTATTCTAAAATTTGTGGGTTTTACCTTAATACCGATGCTATTAAGTTGGTTTTGGTGGCGCCACAAAATAAAACGCTGGCTAGGCGGCTACACAGGCGATTGCTTGGGAGCAACGCAGCAAATTACCGAGTTGGCGTTTTATTTGGGTGTATTGGCTTGGAGTATTAACTTGGGAGCTGGCCTTTGAAGCTTTTTTTAATTCGGCATACTTCTCTGCAAGTGCCTAGCGGTATTTGCTACGGGCAAAGTGATATTGATGTTGCCAGCAGCTTTATGAATGAAGCGCTAGTAACGCAGCAAAAGCTTATCGGCAGCCCATTTGATGCCATTTATGCCAGCCCGTTACAGCGTTGCTTAAAGCTAGCTAATACGCTTAATTTAGGCGAACCGATGACAGATAATCGCTTAATGGAGCTTAATTTTGGCGATTGGGAAATGTCGGCTTGGGATGATATTCCACGCGATATTTTTGATGTGTGGGCACACAACTATGCCGATTTAGCCCCGCCAAATGGCGAAACATTTAGCCAGCTGCAACAACGCGGCATTCATTTTTTAGAGGAAATTTTAGCGCAATATCCAACTGGCAAAATTGCCGTTGTAACGCACGGCGGCATGATTCGCGCCCTGCTGGCGCATGTGCTGAACATGCCGCTTAAAGGTTTATTTAGATTTACGATTGATTATGGCAGCATTACGCAGTTAGAGTTTGGCGATACAAAATTAGGGGCTGTGCCCAAGATTAATTTCGTTAATCTTTAGACTTTAGCGGCAACCAGCGTTTTATAACATTTTCAATATCAATTTTGTCATTCTGACTAAACTTGAAAGCAAGTCAAAACCTTGTAATCGTCATACCAGCGCAGGCTGGTATCCAGACAGCGTGAACACTAGCACTAATGCTATCAACAACCATTCTTTAGCGCCACCTAGACTGGATTCTGGCCTTCGCCAGAATGACAATTGTTAGTAATTTTGCCAAGGTGAATTAATGAAAATTTAAACCAATGTGATTTTCTGATCAAAAATTTCCACCACTTGCCCGATACGAATTTTAGCAGTTTTGCGCAACTCAATTTCGCCATCAACCAAAACAATGCCATCTGCTACAAACGCTTTACCTTGGCCGCCGCTATCGGCAATGCCTGTGGTTTTAAGCAAATCGCAAAGCGCAATAAATTCGCCTTTTAATTCAAATTGACTATCCATATTTATCTATCCTTTTATACCTTAATTTTTTAACATCAGTGGTAAACCGGCGGCAATAAACACCACTTCATCGGCTATTTGCGCCACGGCTTGATTTAAGCGGCCTTGCTCATCTTGAAATTGGCGGTTAATCGCGCCTAAAGGCACAATACCCATGCCCACTTCGTTGCTAACCAAAATCACTTTTCCCGCTAGTTTTGGCAACACGTCCAATAAAGCAGCACGTTCAGCTTGCCAATCTTGCGTTTCAGGCAGCGCACAATCGGGGCAAATACATTGCGCCAGCCATAAGGTTAGGCAATCCACAATTACGCACTGCCCTGCTTTGGCATGGTTTTGCAGCGCCAGCGCCAAGTTATGCGCCTGCTCAACTGTGCTCCAATCTTTGGGGCGTCGCGATTGATGATGCGCCACGCGTTGCCCAAACTCATCATCAAACACCAAAGCCGTGGCGATATAGGTTACTGGCAAGCCAGATGCTATTGCCAGTTGTTCTGCGTAGCTACTTTTACCAGAGCGTGCGCCACCTAATACCAAAGTAATTTTAGCGGTATTATTTTGTGTCATCGTAATTCCAGCCATTTTCCATTAACATTTCAAACAACGGTTTTTCTGTTTTCCAGCCTGTTTCAACCAACATCGGCTCTTTATAAAAACTGGCCACATGGCCCAAACACAACACCGCAATCGGTTTTGCGTCGGCTGGCATATTTAATAATTGCGCCAGCTCAATCGGATCAAATAAACTCACCCAACCTAAGCCCAAGCCTTCTGCCCGCGCGGCAAGCCACATATTTTGAATGGCGCAACTCACCGATGCTATATCCATCTCTGGCATGGTGCGGCGGCCAAAAATATTGTTTTCGCGCTTATCGCAAAGCGTGGCAACCAAAATCTCACCACACTCTAAAATACCTTCTACTTTTAAGCGTAAAAATTCAGACATGCGCGCGCTAGTTTCACACTCGCCAATTGCAAGTGCGGTTTTAATGCGCTCTGCATCGACTTGTTTGTGAATGGCTTGGCGAATGTTCACATCGGTAATGCGAATAAATCGCCACG
>JAYWCF010000240.1:0-3975 GCA_043780715.1 Methylotenera sp.
TTTGCCTCATTTTTAGCTACTGGCAGCGTGAGCTGGCTTTATTACGCCGATCGCTTAATGGAATTTCCAACAGGTGTATTGGGCGTGGCCTTGGGTACCATATTATTACCAAGCCTATCTAAAGCCTACGCGGGCAGTGATGATAGTGAATACTCACAGCTGTTAGACTGGGGCTTGCGCTTAACCTTTATTTTAGCCGCCCCCGCAGCGGTTGCGTTAGCGGTTTTAGCCACACCTTTGGTAGCTACTTTGTTTCACTACGGCAAATTTACCGCCATTGATGTGGCCATGACCCAACAAGCGCTAATTGCTTACAGCATCGGCTTACTTGGCTTAATTTTGGTGAAGATTTTAGCGCCCGGTTTTTATGCGCGCCAAAATATTAAAACGCCAGTCAAAATTGCTATATTTACCTTGGTTGCTACGCAATTAATGAACCTGATATTTATCTTTGGCTTGCATTTAAACCATGCCGCCTTGGCCTTGGCTATTGGCTTGGGTGCGTGCATCAATGCCTCTTTGTTGTTTTATCATCTGCGCAAAGCACACATTTATAAGCCACAAGCGGGCTGGCTGATTTTTCTGCTGAAATTATTGCTGGCCTTAGGTGTAATGACGGCTATACTTTATTTTGCGATGGGCGATGCCAGCGAATGGCTCAATTTCAGCTTAATGAAGCGCTTAGTTTATCTTAGCGCTTTGGTTACTTTGGGCGGATTAAGTTACTTTGCCAGCTTGTTTGTATTAGGGTTTAGGCCTAAAGATTATATGCGCAGGGTTAAAAGTTAATGCAAGTATTTAGGCATATTCCAGCCTCTCCGCAAACGGCGCTTGCATTAGCGATTGGCAATTTTGACGGCATGCATTTAGGTCATCAAACCTTGTTAAAACGTTTGATTGAAGTGGCGCGCGCTAAAAATTTAACGCCTGCGGTAATGACATTTGAGCCACATCCACGCGAATTTTTTACGCCGTTAAACGCACCAAGCCGTTTATGTAATTTGCGCGAAAAGCTGGAGTATTTTATTGAAGCAGGCGTGCAAAAAACCTTTGTATGCGCCTTTAATCAACGCTTTTCAGCCATTAGTGCGCAAGCATTTATGCATGAAATGCTGCGAAAAAAAATGCAAGTGAGCACGATTTTGGTGGGCGAAGATTTTAGATTTGGCGCCAAACGCACTGGTACGGTGGCCGATTTTAAAACTAATGGTTTTGACTTGATTGATTTTGCGCCCGTTAATTTCGCCAATGAGCGCATATCCAGCACACGCGTGCGCGATGCTTTGTCTTATGGCAATTTGCAACTTGCTTCTCAATTACTGGGCCGCGCTTATAGCATTAGTGGCAAGGTGGTGCATGGCGCTAAACGTGGCCGCGAGCTTGGCTTTCCTACCGCTAATATTCATATCAAGCATGAACGACCTGCCTTAACAGGGGTATATGCAGTAAAATTAAGTACAGCTCAATTTCAAGGACGGCAATTAGATGGTTTAAATGCGGTAGCGAATTTAGGGGTACGCCCAACTATTGCAGGCGTGCCAAAGCTGTCGTTAGAAGTGCATATCCTTGATTTTAATGAAGATTTATACGGCAGGCATGTGCATGTGGAATTTCTGCATAAAATTCGCAATGAAATGAAATTTAGTGGATTAGACGCGTTAAAAGCGCAAATTGCACTGGATGTTGTTGTAGCAAGAGATTTTTTCAGTATTGTCATTCCCGCGTAGGCGGGAATCTAGACAGCTATGATGCTTAAAGTGGCTGGGTAAAGTGACATATTCTGGCTAGATTCCCGTCCCCGATTTAATCGCTCGAGGATAGGCTCTGCGCGGGAATGACAAAAAATAGAATGACTAGAAATTTAAGATTTATTTGAGATTTAATAATGACCGATGACGTAAACAAAGAACCAAACAAATACAAAATCAATCAGCCTGAAACGCCTTTCCCTATGCGCGGCGATTTAGCAAAGCGCGAACCCGCTTGGCTAAAACAGTGGACAGACAAAAAACTGTATGAGCGCATTCGTGCATCGCGCAAAGGCGCCAAGAAATTCATTTTGCATGACGGCCCACCCTATGCCAATGGCGATATTCATATCGGCCATGCGGTGAATAAAATCTTAAAAGACATCATTGTTAAATCTAAAACTTTAAGCGGTTTTGATGCGCCTTATGTGCCGGGTTGGGATTGTCACGGCTTGCCGATTGAGCTGGTGGTAGAGAAAAATCACGGCAAAAATATCGACCCTGCCAAGTTTCGCGAATTGTGCCGCGCCTATGCGGCCGAGCAAGTAGAAAAGCAGAAAAAAGACTTTATTCGCCTAGGCGTGTTGGGTGATTGGAATAGTCCTTATCTCACCATGGATTTCAAAACCGAAGCCGACATCATGCGCGCTTTGGGAACAATTCAGCAAAACGGCTATTTGTACCAAGGCAGCAAGCCTGTGCATTGGTGCGTCGATTGCGGCAGCGCATTGGCAGAGGCTGAGGTGGAATACGAAGATGTGAAATCACCTGCGATTGATGTGGCTTTTAAGGTGGTGGATAACGCGGCTTTAAGTAAAGCGCTTGGTATAGAAATTATGGGAGATTCTTATGCTGTGATTTGGACAACAACGCCATGGACATTGCCTGCTAATCAGGCAGTTTCTATTAATCCAAATCTTGACTATTTTTTAATCAAAACGGCAAAAGGAAATTTAATACTTGCACATAATTTATTTGTAAATGCTCTAGATCGTTATGGCCTCTATGAAGGTCACAATATAATTGCTGATTTTCAAGGGATGAAAATTGCAGGAATACTTTTACAGCATCCTTTTGAATATAGAGAGGTCCCAATAATCTGTGGCGACCACGTTACAACTGATGCAGGTACAGGCTTAGTTCATACTGCGGCCGCGCATGGTAACGATGACTGGTTGGTCATGAAAGCCAATTACCCCAATGAAAAACCACGCATTTTAATTGGTGGTGATGGTAAGTTTTTTAATAGTGAATTGGTTCAACTGGTAGAGATTCGTGGTTTAAACCGCAAAGACGCAAATAAAGTGATTTTGGATACAATGAAACATAGTGGAAAACTACTTGTAGAAAGGCAATTAGATCATAGCTTTCCACATTGCTGGCGCCACAAAACGCCGTTAATGCAATTGGCCACACACCAATGGTTTATTGGCATGAACGCACAAGACAGCGCTGGCACAAGTTTGCGTGAGCATGCCAATAAGGCGGTAGATGCAACCGAGTTTTTCCCAAGTTGGGGACGTGCGCGTTTAGAGGCGATGATTAAAAATCGCCCTGATTGGTGCGTTTCGCGCCAACGTAATTGGGGCGTGCCAATGCCGTTTTTTGTGCATAAAGAAACGGGTGAGCCGCACCCACAAACAGCCTCTTTACTAGAGCAGGCTTGTTTGCTAGTTGAAAAAGCAGGTGTTGAAGCTTGGTTTAGTTTGGATAGTGATGCTTTTTTAAGCCAACACGCGCCTGAAAATATGGCCGAATATAAAAAAGTCACTTACACCTTAGACGTTTGGTTTGACTCAGGAGCCACGCATGCGGCAGTATTAAAACGCCGCCCAGAGCTTAATTTTCCAGCTGATTTGTATTTAGAAGGCTCTGATCAACATCGCGGTTGGTTTCAATCTAGCTTGCTGACAGGTTGCGCCATTGACGGCCGCGCGCCTTATAATGCCTTGTTAACGCATGGTTTTGTGGTGGATGGCGCAGGCCATAAAATGAGTAAATCGAAAGGCAATGTAGTGGCGCCACAAAAGGTGATGGATACCTACGGCGCGGATATTTTGCGTTTATGGGCGGCTTCGACAGATTATTCTGGTGAGTTAACCATTTCAGACGAAATATTGAAGCGCGTTGCAGAAAGCTATCGCCGGATTCGCAACACCATGAAATTTCTATTGGCAAATTTGGCCGATTTTGATGCTGGTAAAGATTTATTGCCCGTTAATCAGTG
>JAYWCF010000241.1:0-10843 GCA_043780715.1 Methylotenera sp.
CAACGTGGTTGCACCACAAAAGGTGATGGATACCTACGGCGCGGATATTTTGCGTTTATGGACGGCATCAACCGATTATTCTGGTGAGTTGACGATTTCAGACGAAATTTTGAAGCGCGTGGCAGAAAGCTATCGCCGTATTCGCAATACAATGAAGTTTTTATTGGCCAATTTGGCGGATTTTGATGCAGGCAAAGATTTGTTGCCAATAGGCGAATGGCTTGAAATTGACCGCTACGCCTTATATTTAACCGAAAAATTGCAAACAGAAGTGTTGGCTGATTATGAGCGTTATGAATTTCATTTAGCAGTGCAAAAAATCGTGAGTTTCTGCTCAGAAGATTTGGGTGGTTTTTACTTAGATATTCTAAAAGATAGGCTTTACACTGCAGGTGAAAATTCGCATGCACGCCGCGCCGCGCAAAGCGCTTTGCATCATATTACGCATGCCTTTATGCGCTTAATCGCTCCGATTTTAAGCTTTACAGCCGATGAAATTTGGCAAATTTTAGAAGTTAATAATGAAAAATCGGTGTTTGAAGACGTTTGGTATGACTTGCCTAAACATGCGCTAACCGAAAAAGAAATTTCAGCATGGCAAGATGTGATTAGTGTTCGCGGCCTTGCGAATAAGGCGATTGAGGAAAAGCGTTCTCTGGGAATTATAGGCTCGTCTTTGCAGTCAGAAATCTATATCTTCGCTGAAAATGAAATTTTAGAGTCACTACAAAAATTTGGAGATGATTTACGTTTCATTTTTATTACTTCTCAGGCATCTGTAATAAAAAGAGATTCAGATAAGCATCCGATGCCGTTAATGTTTAACGTCAGTGTAAGCAATTATAAAAAATGTGCCCGTTGCTGGCATTACCGCGCCGATGTTGGTGCACATGCGGAGCACCCAACTATTTGCGGCCGTTGCGTGAGCAATTTATTTGGGTCGGGAGAGGTGCGCAAATATGCTTAATTTTTCTGACTTATCTCAACTGTCATTCCCGCGTAGGCGGGAATCCAGACAGGCTACAACCAGCATGAATGTTACTTTAAGTCGTCTGCAGGTGATTCAACTTTGCCTAGATTCCCGTCTGCGCGGGAATGACGGAGTGTTTTAGATGAAACCACTCTATAAATGGCTTAGCATTAGCGCCGTGATTGTTGTTTTCGATCTATACACAAAACGCCTCATACAAAACGCTTTTGAATACGGCGAACATTTAAAAATCACCAGTTTTTTTGATTTAGTGCGTTATCACAATGAAGGCGCGGCCTTTAGCTTTTTAGCCGATGCTGGTGGTTGGCAAAAGTGGTTTTTTAGCGGTGTTTCGATGATTGCCGTGCTGGTGATTACATATTTGCTTAAAAAGCATCAAAACCAAAAACTTTTTAGCCTTGGCTTGGCCTTAGTATTAGGCGGCGCAATTGGCAATTTGTATGACAGGCTCACCTTGGGTTATGTGGTGGATTTTCTGTTATTTCATTATAACAATTGGCATTACCCAGCCTTTAATGTGGCCGATAGCGCGATTTGTGTTGGGGTTGCGCTTTTATTGTTGGATAGTTTTAAGAAGCCTGCAGCATAAAAATTAAAATAGCAGTGCCTTAAGCGTGAGGAGATTGCAGTGCCAGATTGGAAAAAACTGATTGCAGGCAAGATTGCCATTGCCAAAAAAGGTAGTGCGCCTGGCAAAGTGAATCAAGATATTCGTGTACCTGCCGGCCAAACCGAAGTCAAAAATTTCCCTATTTTAGATTTAGGCATTCTGCCTGATATTAATAAAGATAACTGGCAATTGCGCATATTTGGCTTAGTTGCAAACGAGGTAAATCTGGATTGGGATGCTTACCAAGCCCTGCCGCAAACAAGCGATGTATCAGATTTTCACTGCGTAACGCGTTGGACGCGTTTAGACATGGATTGGGTGGGCGTTAAGGCGCAAGAGTTGCTGATGATGGCTGAGCCGCTAGAAAATGCGCGATACGTGACCTTGCATGGTTACGATGGCTACACCACCAATTTACCCTTAGAAGCCTTGCTGGATGATGATGTATTGGTTGCGCATTCGGCATTAGGCTATCCGCTAACCACCGCACACGGCGGCCCAGTGCGTATCATTGTGCCAAAACGCTATGCGTGGAAAGGTGCTAAGTGGCTAAAAGCGATTGAGCTGCATGAGCACGATAAACGCGGTTTTTGGGAAGTGCGCGGCTACCATAATGATGCTGACCCGTTTAAAGAACAGCGTTTTTCTGATGATGAATAGCGTATATTTAAGGCTGTATTTTGTTAGCGCATTTTGAAGCAGCGGAAAAGAAAGCAAGTAAGTGCGGTCAATAGAGATACAGTAATAATGGATAAGCAAAGGCCTACCCAAATTATCACAACACTTTTCTGATCATGGGCATTAAATATATCGAATAACCATTTCCATAATGATGGCGGGAAATCTTGGATGATGACAGAGCTTGGAGATGCCATCCACCAGCGCGTAAGAAACACAGAGGCAACCAGTACCCAGATAGCGAAAAGGCTAACCCGGATAGTTTTTTCATCTGACAACTACCGTACCATATGCCTTTAATGTACTGCCTGGCACAGCTATGGGGGTGTTTCCCCTAAGAACAGTTCGTAGAAAATGAAAATCACTTTTCTTTTCAATAGTAATACAGCCTTCGCTTATGCCGCGCATGCCTTTGGGATGGAGTCTAAAGGCACCTCGTTTCACTTTGTTGCAGTAGGTCACATCATCAATTTTCATATCAACAGCATGTAGAGCAAACCAGTCACTGTGCTCGTTGAACATGTCGTAAAAAGAGCCAAGGACGCCGCCTGATTGCCTATCGAAAATATAATAAGTGCCCGGTGGAATTGGTCCTTCACCTGCTAAACATGCTGAACTCAGACGATTAAGGTGTTTTCCATAGCCAGAGAAGGCTGGAAATGATTTCGCCCCACATTTAAAAGTGCTAGTTAACTTACCGTTAAGTTCAAACATGCAATTGATCATATTGATTTTTTTCTTGATGACTATTTTTTAAAGTATATAACGTTAATTAACCTTTTTGCCAAAAATACATTTACCAAACTCAAACACTGCCACACAAATCGCACCCACAATTAAGCCAATAATCGCATCCACTATAATCGGCGAAATAAAGGCTAACGTGCTGCCAACTGCTGGCAACTGCTGTAAATAAGCAGAAACGCCTTCACTAAAGTGATGCAAGGCTGGCACGCCATGCCCAATAATGCTGCCGCCCACCATAAACATGGCAGCGGTGCCTACAACCGTTAATGTGCGCATTAAAATAGGCGCAAATGCTAATAGTTTTTGGCCGATTTTTCGCTGCAATTGCTTATAAAAACTTTGGCCTTTTTTAAGCATTAAATGCAAACCCAAGTCATCTAGCTTAACAATGCCGGCTACCAAACCATACACGCCCACCGTCATAATGAGTGCAATGGCTGAAACAACGGCAATTTGCTTGCTAAATACTTCGGTAGAAACCGTGCCCAAGGCAATCACAATAATTTCTGCCGATAAAATAAAGTCAGTACGAATGGCGCCTTTAATTTTATCTTTTTCTAACGCCACCAAATCTACTGTTGGGTCGACTACCGCTTTCTCAATCGCTTTGTTGTGCGTGGCATCGTCTTTAGCATGTAAAAATTTATGCGCAATTTTTTCAAAACCTTCAAAACATAAAAAAGCGCCGCCAATCATCAATAATGGCGTTATTGCCCATGGCGCAAAATAGCTGATGGCTAAAGCGGTGGGCACTAAAATGACTTTGTTGACAAATGAGCCTTTTGCCACTGCCCAAACCACCGGCAATTCGCGCTCTGCCGATACACCAGAAACTTGTTGCGCGTTTAACGCTAAATCATCGCCCAATACGCCTGCCGTTTTTTTGGCGGCTACTTTAGTCATCACCGAAACGTCGTCTAAAATGGTTGCAATATCGTCTAAAAGCGCTAGTAAGCTGCCAACTGCCATGGTGAGTTTTCCTAAAAAGATTAAGCCGAATTTTAACCTAATTTTTACAAAATCATTTTTTTGCGTTTGTTCTATATATTAAAATGTGATTTGCCTTGTGTGTGTGGCAAAAGTACAATGCGCACATGTTGTCGAAAAGACTATTCCGTTTTGTGCATTTTATTGCCTTATTGGCAATAATCTTTGCGTCTGTTGCGCCCAGCATTTCGCACGCGCTAGCCGCACAAAACAACAGCAATAGCTTTGCGCAAGAGGTTTGCACCAGCACTGGTGAAAAAGTGGTTATTCAAGTAATCACCACAAAAGGCAAACAATTAGCGACTGAGTTTACTTTAACTAAAACAGCCCCTAAAAGCATGAGCATGCATTTAGAGCATTGCCCGTTTTGCGGTAATGCAGCCACGGCAGCCAGTTTACCTGCCAGCAATGCTTTGATTATTGCTAAATTAGAGGCCACCGCACAGCAACTTGCCGAATACAGCAGCCCCATTGTTGTATCTCATCCTTACGTTTCACCCCCTTCGCAAGCCCCACCTAGCCTTTAAATTCGTTTCTTAATCGCGTCGCCACTTTTATTTATAAGTGGGACGATTATATTATTTGCGCGTGTTTTTTTGCGCAATTAAACAATTTAAGGGCTAACATGAAACACATTAAAACTTTATTTTTAGTAATGGCCTTGCTGTTATTGCCTTTTTTGGCGCATGCCAATTGCGGCAGCGCTTTTTGCAATTTAAATACCGATTGGGATATTCAAAGCATTGCCACCAAGCCTGGTATACGCTTAGATTTGCGTGCTGAATATATTAAGCAAGATGAATTGCGGCAAGGCAGTCATAAAATCAAGCCTGCGGGCGAGGTGGATGAGCATGATGAAATCCGCACCATTAATCGCAATTATTTGGCCACGATTGATTGGAGTATTGATGCCGATTGGGGTGTGACGTTTAGATTGCCGTTTATCGATCGTGCGCACCAGCATGTTCATAATGAAGATGATGGGTTGGGCGGCGTTGACCCAGAGCTGGAAAAGTGGGATTTTTCTGGTTTGGGCGATATTCAAGCCTTGGGCCGCTATCGTTTTTATCACGACGCAAAAAGTAGTGCGGGTGTGCGTTTTGGGCTTAAATTGCCCACTGGTGATATTCGTGAGAAAAACAGTGCCGGCGAGCAAGCAGAACGTACTTTGCAGCCCGGCACAGGCAGTGTTGACACCATTCTTGGCGCCTATTACAACCATCATGAAGGTAATTTGGGTTGGTTTGTGCAAGGCGCATGGCAGCAAACCGTGCACGATCGCGACAACTTTAAGCCCGGCCGCAAACTTAATGCCGATATTGGCCTAAGTTATAGTGCATCGCCAGATTTAAGCTTGCTGTTGCAATTAAATGCGCAGCATAAATCAAAAGACACTGGCATTAATGCCGAGCCAATAGAATCAGGTAGCAGTACCTTAAGTTTAAGCCCTGGCCTAAGCTATCGCTTCACAGGCAACACACACATTTATGGCTTTGTTCAAGCGCCTATCTATCAATATGTACGTGGCACGCAGCTTACCTCTGATTGGTCAGCCGCCGTTGGCATTAACACGTCGTTTTAATCTATAAAGTAAAAGAAGAATTTAATATGAACAACACCTATTTAGCCGCCGTAATGGCCGTAATTCCTATGCTTGCATTGGCTGAGCATAACGAAAATATTGAGTTAGAAGAAGTAAGCGTAACCGCGCCGATTGATAGCCGCATTGTTAATCACCCAGCGGCGGTTGAATCGTTTAGCAAGCAGCAAATTGAAGACACGATTAACGCTACTACATCGCAGCAAACATTAAAATATTTGCCCAGTTTTCAGGTGCGCGAGCGTTATATTGGAGACCGAAATGGGCCGATTGCCACGCGCACAACAGGTACGCTATCAAGCGCGCAAACCTTGCTGTATGCCGACGGCGTTTTGTTATCTAATTTATTGGGCAACAATTTTGGCTTTGCGCCGCGCTGGGGAATGGTAAGTCCTGAAGAAATTGAAAGTGTAAATATTTTGTACGGCCCGTTTTCGGCTTTGTATGCGGGTAATTCTTTAGGCGGCGTAATTAATTTAAATACGCGCATGCCAACCAAGCTTGAGGCGCATGCCAGCGTGCAAGGTTTTGCACAAAATTTTAAATTGTATGGCACCGATAAAACGTTTGATGGCCATCATGAAACGTTTTCTGTTGGCAATAAAATCAACGATTTAAGCTTTTTGTTTACGGCTGATCGCTTAGAATCGACTAGCCAGCCTATGCAATTTGCCAATAGTATTGCATTAGGCACAGCCGCAGGCTCAAGAACGGCGGTGACTGGCGCGTATTTAGATAAAGACCCATCAGGCAAAAACCGCGTAACCTTTGGCGCCACAGGCATTGATAAAAGTGAGCAACTTAATTTAAAACTAAAAGCCGCTTACGATATTACGCCAACCATTAAAGCCGCTTACACCATTGGCGTGTGGGATTTAGATAGCCGAAATGATGTAGAAAGCTATATTAAGGATGCGGCAGGCAACGCGGTTTATAACGGCCGCGTGACATTTAATGGCAAAAATTATGATGTAAACGGCTTTAATAATCCAAACGAATTGCAGTCTATGCATATCATGCAAGCCTTAGACATCAAATCCAACACCAAAGGTTTGTTTGATTGGCAATTCACCTTATCGGATTATGACTATCAAAAAGATAAAAACAGCACATCTAATGTGCCATCAGCCGGCACGGTAGCGGCGGGTAATCCTTATCTTAACAAAGTCGGGCGTGTCGTTGATCAAAGCGGCACAGGTTGGACAGTGTTTGATGCGCGCGGCACATTAAGGCCGATTGATGGCAATAATGATCAGCACACGATTGAGTTTGGCTACTATGTGGATGAGTACAATTTGCGTAGCGACACCAATAATACGGCGGATTGGTCAGTGGGTAATAAAGGCACGCTATTTGCCACATCGCGTGGCGAAACGCAAACGCAAGCCTTTTATGTGCAAGATAAATGGCAATTAAATCCGCAGTTGGCATTAACATTGGGCGCGCGACAAGAATACTGGAAAGCCAGCAATGGCCGCAACCAAACTACCGTTGGTGGTAGCTTTCAAACCAGTCAATATCAAGATAAATCGGACCATAAATTTTCGCCCAAAGCATCTATCAGTTTTGAGCCGAATATAGACACTAATCAGGCTTGGGGCTTTAGGGCATCGCTGGGGCAAGCGTTTCGATTTGCAACGGTAGGCGAGCTTTATCAGCAAGTGCTAAATGGCACGTCTTTAGTGCAAAACAACCCAGACTTAAAAACGGAAGAGGTGATTTCAGGCGAATTTACCGCAGAGCGCCGTTTTTGCAAGCGGCCTAATTCGCGCTAGTTTGTTTACCGAAAATAAATACGATGCGCTGATTTCGCAAACGATTCCCACAGGGCCCGGCTGTTTAGGCACGCAATGTACGTTTATTCAAAATATTGATCATGTGCGCACGCGCGGCATTGAATTATCCACCGAATGGCAGGGCGTATGGGTACACGGCTTGGATTTATTAGGCAGCATTACCTTGACCGACGCGGAAATTTTACGCAATCAAGCGAATCCAAGTATTGAAGGTAATAAGCCGTTGCGCATTCCCAAAAGCCAATTTAAAGCGGTGGCCACTTATCACCATGGCAACAAGCTAACTTATAGCCTAGCCGCGCGTTATAGTGGCAGGCAATACAATACGCTGGATAATTCGGATACCAATCCTGATACGTTTGGCGGTGCAAGTAAGTTCTTTTTTGTGGATGTAAAAGCCAATTATAAGTTTGCCGATAAACTAACGGCAAGCGTGGGTATTGATAATTTGAATAACGATAAAGCCTATATTTTTCACACGTATCCACAGCGTACAGGCTATGTGCAATTGAAGTTTGATTATTAATATAAACGGCTGCGATAGCGCATTGCGCGTTTAGTTAAGTAAATTTAAAGGTTAAAAATGAACTATTTGATGTTTGTAATGCTGTTTTTAATGGGCTTGCACGCGCATGCGCATGAAGAACACACCATGCCGCAAAAATCCAATTTAGCGATTAGCGTGGCTTTTGATGCACAAGGCAAACTATGGCGCGCCAGCGTTAAAGACGGTTTTGTGCAGGTCGATGCCAGTAGCGATTTAGGTAAAAGCTTTTCAAAACCAGTGCAAGTGAATAAATCAGCACAAAAAATTGGTGCCGATGGCGAAGCCAGACCTAAAATTGCCATTAGCCCAGAAGGTAATATTTACCTAACTTGGACAGAGGCATTAAAAACACCATTTTCTGGCTATATATGGTTTGCGCGTTCGATTAATGCTGGTAAAAGCTTTGAAAAGCCACAGATAGTACACACAGATCGGGCCGAAATTACGCATCGATTTGATGCGCTACATGTGGCGCCGAATGGCAAAATAACGGTGACTTGGGTAGATAAGCGCGATTTATTGGCGGCTAAAGCGGGCAATAAAAAGTATGACGGCGCCGCGATTTATTATGCTTCTTCTAATGATAAAGGCGCTAGTTTTGTGCCAGAGCAAAAGCTAGCAGACAATAGCTGCGAATGCTGCCGTATTGTTACAACCAATAAGCCAGACGGTACAGTTGTTGCCATGTGGCGCCATGTGTTTGAGGGCAGCGAGCGTGACCATATGATGGCGGAAATCCCAGCCGAAAATATAAAGCCACAAACGCATCGCGCTACATTTGGGCATTGGAAAATTGATGGTTGTCCGCACCATGGCGCGGCATTGGCTGCAGGCGGTGTAGGCAAAGATTGGTGGGGTTACCACATGGCTTATTTTGATGGCAATGATGCTAACCCCGGTTTGTACTATAGCCGTATGGATGGCGTAGCTTGGGCATCTTCACCCGCTAAAAAGTTTGGCAATAACAGTAATCAGGCCGGCCATCCTGCGATATTAAGTGTAGCGGGCGCAAAAGATGAAGAGCAAGTTTGGCTGGTTTGGCGCGAAGTAGAAGCCAAAAACAGCAAAATTATTGGGATGTTTTCGGATGACGGCGGCAGAAGTTGGAATGACGCCAAAGTGCTTGCCAATGAGAGCGTTAAAGCCGATTACCCCGCGTTAATTAGCCAAGGAAAGCGCGTATATTTATCTTGGAATACGGCAAATGGCTACCAATTAATTCCCCTTAATTAACCTTATCAACTAATCCACCCATATTGAAAATCGCACAATTCGCCCCACCTTAAAGGTAACCAGACTTTTAAGGAGGCGAATATGCGTTTCGATAAATTAACCACCAAATTTCAACAAGCCCTGAGTGATGCGCAAAGCATTGCGGTGGGCGCTGACAACACAGCGATTGAGCCGCCACATTTATTATTGGCTTTGCTGCAAGAAGATAACGGCGGCGCGTCGTCATTACTGGCGCGTGCTGGCGTTAATTTATCGCCGCTTAAAACGCAATTAACTAGCGCGATTGCCAATCTTCCCAAATCGACGGCTAGCAATGGCGAAATTGCTATTTCGCGCGATTTAAATAATCTGCTAAACGTTACCGATAAATTAGCGCAAAAACGTGGCGATGCTTATATTGCCAGCGAAATGTTTTTGTTGGCGCTGGCTGAAGATAAAGGCGAGACAGGCAAGCTGTTAAAACAAAATGGCTTAACCAAAAATGCGCTAGAAGCGGCTGTGCTAGCCGTGCGCGGCGCTGAGCATGTAAACGACCAAGAAGGCGAAAGTAATCGTGAATCGCTAAAAAAATACACAGTGGATTTAACCGAGCGCGCCAAATTAGGCAAGCTAGACCCAGTCATTGGCCGCGATGATGAAATTCGCCGCGTGATTCAGGTGCTGATGCGCCGCACAAAAAATAATCCTGTATTGATTGGTGAGCCGGGCGTGGGTAAAACCGCGATTGTAGAAGGTTTGGCGCAACGCATTATTAATGAAGAAGTGCCCGATTCGTTAAAAGGCAAAAAAGTATTAAGCCTAGATATGGCCGCTTTGCTAGCAGGCGCTAAATACCGTGGCGAGTTTGAAGAGCGCTTGAAATCAGTGCTAAAAGAATTATCGCAAGATGAAGGCCAAACCATTGTGTTTATTGATGAGCTGCACACCATGGTGGGCGCGGGTAAGGCTGAAGGTGCGATGGATGCAGGCAATATGCTTAAACCAGCGCTGGCACGCGGTGAGCTGCATTGCGTGGGCGCGACGACTTTAGATGAATACCGCAAATACATTGAAAAAGATGCGGCTTTAGAACGCCGTTTTCAAAAAGTATTGGTTGATGAGCCAACGGTTGAAGCGACCATTGCGATATTGCGTGGCTTGCAAGAAAAGTATGAATTGCATCATGGCGTAGAGATTACCGACCCTGCGATTGTGGCCGCGGCTGAACTATCACATCGCTATATCACCGACCGCTTTTTACCGGATAAAGCCATTGATTTGATTGATGAGGCCGCGTCACGCATCAAAATGGAAATCGATTCCAAACCAGAGGTGCTGGATAAACTTGAACGCAGAACGATTCAACTTAAAATTGAGCGTGAAGCCGTGCGCCGTGAAAAAGATGAAGGTAGCCGCAAACGTTTTGGTTTGATTGAAGAGGAAATTGAAAAACTCGAGAAAGAATATGCCGACCTAGAAGATATTTGGACCTCTGAAAAAGCGCAAGTACAAGGCACCAGCCATATCAAAGAAGCCATTGAAAAAGTGAAGTTTGAGATGGAAGAAGCCACGCGTAAAGGCGAATGGCAAAAAGTATCAGAACTGCAATACGGCAAATTACCTGCGTTAGAAGCACAGTTAAAAGAAGCTTCAAGTTCTGAGGCCAGTGCCGTAC
>JAYWCF010000242.1:0-3962 GCA_043780715.1 Methylotenera sp.
ATTCATCCGCCAAGCGGTGCGGTTGCTTTATCAGCCGTGTTGGGTGGCCCAGCAATTAGTGCGCTAGGCTATGGTTTTGTTATATTTCCAGTCGCAATCAATTCATTTATATTGTTAGCGGTGGCGCTTATTTATAACAATACCACGCGCCGTGTGTATCCACACCCTGTTAACAAAGCATCCGACTCAAGCAAAAAAATTCCAGCCGAAATGCGTTTTGGTTTTACCACAGAAGATTTAAACCAAGTATTAAAAGACTATAACCAAATTATTGATGTAAGCCGCGATGATTTGCAAACCTTGCTGCAACAAACAGAAATGCACGCCTATCGCCGCCGATTTGGCGAAATTACCTGTGCTGAGATTATGTCTAGTGATGTGGTGAGTGTGGAATTTGGCACTGATCTAGAAGACGCATGGGCGCTGATGCGCAAACACAAAATTAAAGCGCTGCCAGTGGTGGATAGGGCGCAAAGGGTGATTGGCATTGTGACTCAAGTGGATTTTATTCAACATGCCAATATTGATTTGCATGAAGGTTTTGAGCGTAAATTAAAAGGTTTTATTAAGCGCACCGCTGGGGTAAATTCAGATAAACCAGAAGTAGTAGGGCAGATAATGACCGCGCAAGTGGTCACAGCAAACGCCACTATGCATATTATTGAGCTAATTCCGCTCATGTCGCAAAATCAATTACACCATCATATTCCAGTGATTGATGCCAACCGAAAATTGGTTGGCATTGTCACCCAATCCGATTTAGTGTCGGCTTTGTATCATGGCCGCGTGGCAAATCTGCGCACGTTAGGTTTATCGTATTAATCCTATATTTTACCCGTTTTCCAAGCTTCAATTTCAATCTAACCAGCTTGAGCAAGATTCAGGCTTCCAGTAAGTATTTTGTAAGCGCATTTTAGGGTTGTAAATGATTTTATATTGGCAGATTTTGCTATCAGTCGTGCCATTTTGTCTAAAGTTAAATACGTAATCCCACTCACGCACGTTGCCAAAACCCTCTGCAAAATGCGGATTGCCTAATAGCGCATAAAGTTGGTTTTTAGTCATATTGGGCGCCACATGGCGCAAATTATCCATATTAGGAAAAGTGCCTTCTTTAAACCATGCGCTTTTTTCAATATCCGGAAAGATGATTTCATCCGTTTTGCCATCGGCTGATAATCGGCTCACCGAAGTTGCGCAAGCTTGCAACAAGGCTAAAGCCGAAAATAAAGCTGAAAATCCTATCAATTTAAATGCGTTTTGTTTCGTCATTTTTTCATTCCTATCTGAAATTAAGCCAAGATAAAAGTCTACCAATGGAAACCAAAGCCAACAGCTGCACCTGCATTGCCGCGTGTATTGGCGGTACCATTAAAATTAACGGCCCAACGTCCATTTTCAGAAAAGTTTGAAACACCAACCGACATGGCCGATTGGCCCTGATAATTGGCTACACCAGCGGCAATCATCGCTTTACCCGGAATAACCGATTGCGGCATGCTTGCCATCGCCATGGCCGAAGCGGTACCAGCGTGCGCATCATATCGGGTGCTATTCATATCCGATTGCAATGCATTTAAGCGGTTATTTATATCCATGCCAGATTGCGTGATGGCGGCATCTAATTGCCTTACATTAACCGCATCTGTGTCGGCTGTGCCACCCGCTACATTCGCAATTTGACGTTCTTTGCCCACTGACCCAACGGATACTGCGCCTTCGGTAGAAGTCACTGCGGTATTGCTGTATTTTTCGGTTGCGCCATTCATGCCGGCGCGTGTTGCCTGTGCGCCAGCACCAATGGCCACGCCCCTATTGCTTGTTACCGTTGCCGCATTACCCAGTGCGGTACCTTGTTGTGGGGTTAACGCCACAGCATCATCACCAAAAGCTGCGCCGCCATTGCCAGCTTGTGCATTTGCACCAACCGCCACAGAACCTGTAGCCAGCGCACCAGCACCAATTGCAATAGAATTAACGCCAGTAGCGGCAGAATTGTGGCCAATTGCAATGGCGCCTGTGTTGCTTGCTTGGCTGTTATGGCCCATGGCAATGCTGCCATCTCCGCTAGCAATGGCCATTGATCCTGACGCCACGCTATCAATTCCAGATGCAATAGAATCAGCATGTATAGAGTTGGCATGAAAATACTTAAGCCCACCAGTCATGTTGATAATCATTTGGTTAGTCGCATACAGTTGGGCACCGTTAATGGCATCTGTGCTTAATGCGTTGATACCACCTTGGCTTAAGTTGTTAAGTGCAGTGCCGCCCGTTAAGCCGCCATCTAAAGAAGCAACACCTAAAAAGGTAATGGTGTCTTTTAAAGTGCTAACGTATTTAACGGCCAAGGCATCTAAATTATTCACATTATTTTGCACAGCGCTAAGCTGATTCATATTAACCGCGTCATTCGGCGCAACGCCATCTGCCACATTATGCAAAGTAACAGGGCCAGCAGTACTGCCAACCAAGGTGACATTATTGGATGGTATATTAGGCGTAGCTACGCCATTAGCATCCGAATACTGCATGGGCGCATTTGCCTGCAGTGCATCAATAGCCGATCCAACGTTGCTTTGTGATGTGCCGTATACATTGTAGGCAGGTGCCGAAACGATTCCAGTGACAGGATTATAAATAGCACCGCCACCTAAATTCGTGGCCACGCTTATTCCTAAGGCATCTAAATTGGCGATTACGCCAGTACTAGCAGCAAATAATTGAGAGCCATTAATGGCATCTGTACTAGTTGCATTTACGGCGCCTTTAGAAAGATTGGTGATTAATGTGCCGCCAGTTGTTCCACCATTAGTCGATAACGGCCCACCCAAAGTCACCGTCATTTTTAAACTTAAAGGGTCATATTTCACAGCGGCATCATCAACCGCTTGTAATTGAGAAACATTGACAGCATCAGTGCCTGCGCTACCAGCCGCCACATTGGTTAATTTTCTGGCATTGCCTGCTGCGCCAAAAGATACTTCACCCACACTAGTTTGCAAGGCATCTAAACCAAAAGCACTATAATTAGTTTCTGCGCCGGTTAAGGCTACAGAGTTTGCTCCCAAGGCAACACTGTTGGCTACATTGGTGTTAGCGCCGCTACCTAAAGCAACAGAATTTGTGCCTAAACCACCTATAAAAGCGTTTTGGCCCATGGCAATCGCATTGCTTGCCGCAGCGTTGGTCACACTGCCATTACCAAAAGCAATAGAATTTAATTCGCCAGCATTAGCGGCTAAACCGTTACCAAGACCAGTAATCTGATTACCGCCAATAGAAATGCCTTTAGGTGTATTTAGTGTGATTGAATCAGAAGTGGTTTGGCATTCAGCCGCAGGCGAAACCAAATTACCGCTGGTATCTAACACATTTAAATTAATAGGCGCGCCTGCCGCAATGCTGCCCAGCGTGTTTGTTAAATTTGAATTTAGGCCTAATGGTCCAAGCAATAAAGCTAAACTGCTATCTAAGGTGCTGGTAATTGGCAACACAGCTGCGCCCACAATATTGGTAATAACAGATGGCGCAAGGCTAACGCCAGCACAAGGGCTAACCAATGCCGCGTATGAATTACCCATGCCACCAATAATGGTGACTGATATTACCCCTGCTGCGTAAAGCGTTCGTCTATGAGAATGAATGCGTGATTTAACAATGATTGGATCGTGACTATTTAAAATAGGTAAAACTTTTGAAAACGTGTATGCATATTCTAAGGGCAACACAAACCCCTCACTACTACTAGTTTTTTTCAATTCATGCCTTCCAAATGACGCCAAAATTGACGTAAAACATTTAAAACAAACACTTAAGATATTGATTAATACAGATGTATGACGCATACACCATGCCACATTAATAAAATAACTTTTTTAAGGATGAATTTGAGGGGGGGTAGTAGCAAGCGTTATTGAAATATAGTGATAGTTAACAATGCTAAAAGTGCTTTTATAAGG
>JAYWCF010000243.1:0-3957 GCA_043780715.1 Methylotenera sp.
CGCACATACGCTCACCTTAGAAACAGGTGAAATTTCGCGCCAAGCAGATTCAGCCGTTTTAGTAAGCTATGGTGATACCGTTGTTTTAGTGGCAGTAACCAGTAAAAGCGAAGTTAAAGAAGGCCAAGATTTCTTTCCATTAACCGTTGATTATATGGAAAGAACCTACGCGGCTGGTAAAATTCCAGGCGGTTTTTTCAAGCGTGAAGGCCGTCCTTCAGAAAAAGAAACCTTAACAAGCCGCTTAATTGATCGTCCATTACGCCCATTATTCCCAGAGGCGTTTTACAACGAGGTGCAAGTGGTTGCAACGGTGATGTCGAGTGACCCAGAAATTGATTCTGATATTCCAGCGATTATTGGCGCATCAGCCGCCATGTCGCTTTCAGGCATTCCTTTTTTTGGCCCGCTAGGCGCAGCGCGCGTGGGTTATATTAATAGTGAATATGTGCTTAACCCTAGCAAAACAGAGCTTGAAACGAGCCAAATGGATTTAGTGGTTGCCGCAACCGAAACTGCCGTGATGATGGTGGAATCTGAAGCCAAAGAATTATCAGAAGAAATTATGCTCGGCGCGGTTGTTTTTGGCCATGAGCAAATGCAAGCCGTGATTGCCATGATTAATGAAATGGTGACTGAGGCTGGTAAAGACGCTTGGGATTGGGCAGCACCTGAGCCAGATACCGCGTTGATTGCAAAAGTGGCTAGCATTGCCGAAAAAGACGTGTACGCAGCGTTTCAAATTAAAGCCAAAGGCGCGCGTTCTACTAAATTAGACGAAATTAAAAATCGCGTGATGGCAGAGTTAATTACAGCGGACACATCTACCAGTGACGCTAACAAAATTAGAGGCGAATTTTTTAACCTAGAAGCCAAAACCGTGCGTAGCCAAATTTTAAATGGTGAGCCACGCATTGATGGCCGCGATACACGTACCGTGCGTCCTATTAGCATTCGCACTGGCGTATTGCCACGCGCGCATGGTTCTGCGCTATTTACGCGCGGCGAAACACAAGCGCTGGTGGTTGCCACGCTTGGCACTGGCCGTGATGAGCAAATAATTGACGCGTTGCAAGGCGAGTTTAAAGATCGCTTTATGTTGCATTACAACATGCCGCCGTACGCCACTGGCGAAACTGGCCGTGTTGGCACACCAAAACGCCGCGAAATCGGTCATGGCCGTTTAGCAAAACGCGCATTGATTGCTGCTTTGCCAGTAAAAGAAGACTTTGATTACACCATGCGCGTGGTGTCTGAAATTACCGAATCTAACGGCTCGAGCTCAATGGCTTCGGTGTGTGGTGGCTGTTTGGCGCTAATTGACGCGGGCGTGCCAATGAAAGCGCACGTAGCCGGCATTGCCATGGGCTTGATTAAAGAAGGCAACCGCGTGGCGGTGCTAACCGATATTTTGGGTGATGAAGATCACCTTGGCGACATGGATTTTAAAGTGGCAGGTACAGAAAACGGCATTACTGCGCTGCAAATGGATATTAAAATCACCGGTATTACTGCACAAATTATGCAAGTGGCGCTGGCGCAAGCCAAAGAAGGCCGCACGCACATTTTGGACATCATGAAAAAATCCATGGAAGGCGTTAATACTGAGATGTCACAATTTGCACCACGCATTATTGTGATGAAAATTAACCCAGACAAAATTCGCGATGTGATTGGCAAAGGCGGCGCGGTGATTCAAGCGCTAACCAAAGAAACAGGGACTAGCATTGATATTGCTGATGATGGAACCATTAAAATTGCCTGCACTTCAAGCGAGCAAGGTGACGATGCCAAACGCCGCATCGCCGCCATTACCGCCGATGTTGAAGTAGGCCAAGTCTACGAAGGCCCAGTGGTAAAAATCTTAGACTTTGGCGCGGTTGTTAGCTTGTTGCCAGGTAAAGATGGCTTAGTACACATCTCACAAATTGCCCATCAACGCGTAAACGCAGTGAGCGACTTTGTAAAAGAAGGCGATATTGTAAAAGTTAAAGTGGTAGAAATTGACGATAAAGGCAAAGTGCGTTTAAGCATGAAAGCATTGATTGATGCGCCTGCGAGAGAAGCGAAAGCGGACGAAGCTGACGAGTAAGAAAGTTTTAGCTTTAAAAAAGCCCGCGTAAGCGGGCTTTTTGTTGTTTAAAGCATCTGCCCTGCAGCCTGCATGAATATTGGCTTGCAGAGCAGTTATTTTAAATATTTTTTAAGCGGCTTTCAGCATAAAATCCACATGAATATTATCGTAGCCAAACGTAATTTTACCTGCCTCATTTTTATCCAACACACCCGCTTTTAACAGCATTTGCACATCGCTATGCACCGCTTTAACATCGCGCGCCACGCGCCTAGCAATTTCGCGCAAGGCCAGTGGCTCGCAGCCTGTGAGCGCTTTTACAATCGCCATGCGGTTAGGCGCTAATACTTTCCACAGCAAATCAAGGCTGGCAAAACTAATATACTCACCCTGCGGCTTGCCTTTAAATGCTTGTTTGGCGCTCTCTGCCACGCTATTAATAGATGCTACCGACAATATGACCGTTTTCATGATTGATTCTCCATCCGTTTAATTTGAGCAAAAAAGTCATCAATCAATTGCTCGGTTGATACAAAATTGTAGATAACCTCTTGTTTATTAATATGAACATGATTGCCTTTACCAGCCTCGTTATCATAACGAAGCACACACTGATTATTAACCACATAAGCCAGCCGATATTTGAAATTATGTGTTGAGCCGCTTAATGGCGCTAGCAATTGCCAAATCACAATTTCCGCAAAAGCAATTTCGCTCATTACAAATTTTTGCTTAAGTAACAATTGCGCCTTCATGTTGTAAATTATAACAACATGATTCCTGTTGTCAACTTAAACAACATTAGGGGTTGCAAGCTTGTAAAGTGATTTTGTGACGCATAAAATTTGACAATAATACTTTAAAGCCTACAATGACATCTTAGGACATTCAACAGAAGTCAAAAGGATTGTACCATGAGTCAAATTACCGCAAGATTGCCCGATGAGCTAGTTGCCTCGCTAGACAATGCCGCCGCAGAGTTGCGCCGCACGCGTGCAGAGGTGGTGCGGCAAGCCATTGAGTATTATTTAGAAGATTTTGCAGATCTCAATTTAGCCCTGCAAGCACTGCGCGACCCTGCAGACGCGGTATTAGATTGGGAAACGATCAAACATGAATTACTCAATCAGCATTAAACCACGTACTTAATTAGTATTAAGCTATCAAAATAAAACCATGTACACAATCACCATCAAGCAAAGCGCGGCAAAAGTGCTGGCTAAAATAGATGCGCCACAAAGAAACCGTTTAATTGAAGCGATTGATAAACTAAAAATCAACCCCACTGCAGGCAGCGTACTGAAAGGCGAATTTACAGGCTTGCGCAGAATTCGTATTGGCGATTATCGTATTGGGTACGAAGTGCAAATTGAACAGCTAGTGATATTGGTTGTTCGCATTGTGCATAGGCGCGACGTTTATAAATAGATGCCTCAAAACCCGCATGAGTATTGGCTTGCAGAGCAGTGTTTTTTTTGGCACTTATAAAGTTGCACAATTTATCGCGTATTCTTATAAAATCATATCATGAGCGAACTCCTAATTAACCAATATCACGCCGAGATTGCCAAATACGTGCAATATGGCGGCGTTAAAAAAGAAACCAGTATACGTCGTGCTTTTGCAAATTTGCTGACCAGCTACTGCAAGCCGCACGATTTATTGCTAGTAGATGAACTGGAATACACCACCAAACTCAACACCCGCGTAGTGCCAGACGGCACAATAAAAGACGCGCTACGCCTTACCCATGGCTATTGGGAGGCCAAAGACGAGAGCGACGATATTGATGTTGAAATCGAGAAAAAACTAAAAAAAGGTTACCCAGCCGATAACATTTTGTTTGAAGACAGCATTACCGCTGTGCTGCTGCAAAACAGTGT
>JAYWCF010000244.1:0-3954 GCA_043780715.1 Methylotenera sp.
ATGCGTAGCGATTTTTTCTTCAGCAGCGACTTGCGCTACCAAGGCTTGTGCATACACATTTTCAATTTCGGCACGTGTTGGTTTGTGATTTTGCCCACCACGGCTGGCAATTTTAATCGCACCCATTGTGCTGGCTAATCTGCCGCATGTTGGCCAATCCCAGCCATTTGCAATGCCATACAACAGCCCAGCACGATACGCATCGCCGCACCCAGTTGGGTCAACAATGCCAGAGGCCTTAACGCACGGCACTTCAAAACATTGACTATCCGCATAAATATATGAACCTTGACCGCCTAACGTAACAATTAAGGCCTCTACTTTTGCTGCCAGTTGCTCTAAATTGAGCCCAGTTTTATCTTGGATAACTTGTGATTCATAATCGTTCACGGCTAAATAAGTGGCCATTTCAATAAAATGCAGTAATTCTTCGCCATTAAACATCGGCAAACCTTGACCTGGGTCAAATAAGAAGGGAATCTTCGCATCGAAACATTCTTTTGCGTGTTGAAACATGCCATTGCGGCCATCGGGGGCAATAATCGCCAGCGTCACTTCTTTAGCATCCAATACGCTATTTTGGTGCGATTCCACCATTGCACCAGGGTGAAAAGCGGTGATTTGATTATCGTCAATATCGGTGGTAATAAACGCCTGTGCGGTAAAACTATTCGCAATGGTTTTAATATGTGTTGTATTTAAGTTGTTTTGTTTCAACCAGTTAGCATAAGTGCCAAAATCATCGCCCACCGTTGCCATCATCAGCGGCTTGCCTTCTAACAGCTGCAAGTTGTAAGCAATATTGCCAGCTGTGCCACCAAACTCGCGGCGCATCTCTGGCACGTAAAATGCCACGCTAAGTTTGTGAATTTGGTCTGGCAGAATATGGTTTTTGAACGAGTCTTGAAACACCATAATGGTGTCAAAAGCGAGTGAGCCGCAGATAAGTGTTTGCATGAAAAATATGTTTTAAATTAAAAAAGTTATCATTAAAACGATATTATCTTGCACTACAGCGGGTTAAAGCAAGTATAAAGACTAGGTTTGGCGTTTGGCTAGGTTTTGCTAGGTTTTTCTAAGATTTGCTAGCACCGTCAATTAAGATTTTTGCCGCTTTTTTAGCATATTTAATTGCGCCAGAGCCACGTTTCATTTGCTCTGCCTGCACTGCGCCTTCAAATAACAATGATAGTTGCAAAGCCAAGCCATCAGAGTCTTTAATACTGGCCTCGATGGCCAATTTACTAATAAATTGCCTAAATTCGCGTGATTGTTGGTGCGACAGCTGATGAATCGGGTTTTCTTCGTTAGGAAACTCGGCCGATGCCTTAATAAACCCAACGCCTATAAAGGCAGGAGAATTTACCCATTCTTCAACATAATCAAATAGTTGCTGAATTTTATCATTGGGCTTTTTGCTAGTGGAATTGAGTTTGTCACTCAACCAAGTTTGGAAATCTTGCTGACTTTTTTGTAGCACTTCAAGAATTAAATCTTCTTTACTACCAAAGTATTTATACAGCGTCATTTTGGTAGTGCCAGCAACCGCCACAATCGTATCGACCCCAGTCGAATTGATGCCTCTAGTATGAAACAAATCAGTTGCGGTTTCTAAAATTTTATCTTTTAAAGCACTCATAAATATTAGTATAGCATGAGATTAATTGGCTTTGTTAATTATACTTACAGGTAATATTTAATGAACCAATTTTTTATAATTATGTAATTAAGTTACTATATTAATTAACTAAAATAGTTTGTAAATATTAAAAATAATATGTAATATATACAGGTCTGTATATAAATTTAAACACTTTTGTTGGAGCATCTTATGAATAAGCTAGTCAATTTAACCGTTTTAACTTCTGTCGCAGTATTAAGCGCATGCGCAACTATGCACAAAGATTCTGCAGCTAATTTAGCAGTGGTAGAAAAAGTCACAATTAACGCGCCAGCTGCAAAAGTGTGGGCAAAAGTAGCTAATTATGGCGATTTGGGTGCTTTTCACCCGGCTGTAGCTAAAACAGAAATTAAAAGCGGTATCAATAATGTAAAAGGCGCAGTACGTTTGCTAACTTTGGGTGATGGCGGCACAGTGAACGAAACGCTGACTAATTATGACGCGGCAGGCATGTCTTATAGCTATATCATTAACGAAAGCGTGTTGCCTGTTAGCCATTATTCAGCAAAAATCGACGTGAATGCAATTAGCGCAAACGTGACTGAAGTGGTGTGGAATGCAAATTTTGCACGTAAAGATCCGTCAGCAACGCCAGCAAAAGGCCAAGATGATGCAGCTGCCACAAGCACTATTCATGCGGTGTTTAAAGGTGGTTTAGATAATTTGAAAAAAATTACTGAATAATTGTTTAACAATTATTTGCGTAATAAAAAAGCCAGCTTTAAGCTGGCTTTTTGCATTATTTGGTATAGGTTAATGCCGCCTATTTAGAGTTTGCCATCAACATAGGGGTGTAATTGCAACGCGTTTGTTTTAGCAGTGCAAACGCAATTTTCTGCTCGCTCGGGTCAGTTGAAACTTGACCATTAACTACCATGTTTAAATAAATGCCTTTATATTGGTCGGGCAGTTGAATCGCTTCGATTAACTGGCAACTACCATGACGCATTAGCTCCACTTGCGCCATTAACGCAGCGGTTTGTTGCGGGTCGGCCAAGTTATTAGCCGACATTAATTGCGGAATTGCAACATGAATTGGTATATTGCAAGCAGCATTTTTTGCACTTGTTAGATTGAAGTTTTGGCCAGAATTTTGGTTGCTGTACAGCGCGCCCGCCACCACTAAAACGCCTAAAAAGCTTGCGGCAACGCCGTAAACTATTGATTTTGAAATATAAAATTCTTGTTTGGTTTGCGCAATAATTAAGGCGTGTGCTGCACTTTTGGCATGGTTTAAACTCAATAAATTGTTAGCAAGTAACTTTTCTTGCGCGGCTGCCACGGCCATAAAATACAGTTGATTCGCCAACATTTCTGGCATTGCAGCACCAGCCTTTGCCGCCTCAATCGTTAGATAATCTTGCAACTGGTGTGATGACGATTGTTTAAAGGTTTTTACTTTAATTTGGCTGGCAATATTGGGTGCGTTCAACCAATCTTCTAAAATCTCAAATAGGTTTAGTAAGCGCCCATGCGGTGTGCTGCTCGATTTTTTGAGCATGCTAATTAACCAGTCAGAATTGAGAATATCCATGATTTAATAATTTAAGACTTAATTATTAAAACGGCTTTACCGTCACTAAAATAACCATAATCAATAATATTATCACAGGAACCTCATTAAACCAGCGATACCATACATGGCTACGCGTATTGTTACCCGTTTTAAAATTGCGCATGAGTTTTCCGCAATACAAATGGTACGCAATCAGCCCAACAACCAATACCAGCTTGGCACGCAGCCAGTCACCACTAATGTGGTAAACAAGCCACAGGTATAGCCCAAACGCCAGGGCCAGCACGGCCAGCGGCGTCATAAAGCGATACAGCTTATGCTCCATTAACGCTAGGCGCGCTAAAGCTTGCGGATTAGTTTCCATTGCATGATTTACAAACAAGCGCGGCAAATAAAACAGCCCCGCAAACCAGCTGATAACAAAAATAATATGCAGCGCTTTAATCCAAAGCATTAACCTAGTTCCTTATCTAAAAGCAGGCGCAATTGTTTAAAATTAAGCGCGCCAACCGTGTATTGAATGCGCTTGCCTTGTTTGTTAAAAATATACGTTGTGGGTGTCACGCTAACATCATCAAATTGCCTCACAATATCTCCCAGCCCGTCATCCATCACAGGGAAAGGCAATTTTTTTTGCGTGGCGTAATTAAGCACTTGCGCAGGCGGGTCGTAAGGCATAGCAACAGCAATCACCTCAAAGCCTTTGGATGCAAATTCGTTATAAATGCTTGCTAAGGCAGGCATTTCAGTCACACAA
>JAYWCF010000245.1:0-3942 GCA_043780715.1 Methylotenera sp.
GCCAAAGGCAGTAACGCAAAATATACAGAGTATCTTTAAAAAGAATGAATAAACAAAAAAGCCAGTGTCAGTTTCAAACTGACACTGGCTTTTTCTAAAGGCTTTTACCTAACAATAAGTTTTAACTTAGTTTAATGCGGCAATTGCAGCATCATAATTTGGTTCGTTTGCAATTTCTGGTACCAATTCAAGGTACTTAATTACATTGTTTTCATCAATTACAATAACCGCGCGTGCGGCTAAACCCGCTAATTTGCTGGTAAATAATAACACACCGTAATTCATTAAAAAGTCACGGCCACGCATAGTGGATAAATTCACTACATTTTCAATGCCTTCTGCCGCACAAAAACGCGTTTGAGCAAACGGTAAATCAGCTGAAATATTTAACACAACTGTATTATCCAAGCTTGCTGCATGCTTGTTGAATGCGCGTATAGACATGGCGCAAGTTGGTGTATCAACACTTGGGAAAATGTTTAACACTTTGCGTTTGCCTGCATAGGTTTCTAAAGTGACATCGGCTAAGGCTTTATCCACTAAGGTGAAATTCGGCGCAGTACTGCCAACTTTTGGCAAATTGCCTGCAACATCCACTGGATTGCCTTTAAGGGTTACTGAGCTTGACATGGTTTTTTCCTTTAAATATGAATAATTCGACTTAAAATCTTGCATTAATTTGTAGCACCAATCATAAAACAAAAAGCACCTGTTTAGAACAGGTGCTTATCGATTTGAAGCGAAAAGTCTTAAATTAAGGCAATAAATTTGTTATGTCAGCAAGTTCTCACTTAAATAGCCAATGGTCATGGTTTGGTTATGCAATACGCTGTCTGTTGTGTTTGGGCGCGGCGCCAATTCACCATAAGAATAAAAGCCCGTTATGCTGGTTTGTGGACCTAAAATTTGCTGTACTAGCTTAATTTCGTCGCCCACTAATTCGGCCATTACGCCTTTGCGGCCTACACAGCTAACGCATAATGCCAAGCCAATTTGATTGGTTTTGTTGTCGCTTAAGCCATCCATTACCAAGTTTGCTGCAGCGCCAGCGCCATCTACCAACCTGTCGTGATTAGTTTGGCATAAGCGTACTGTTTCGCCTTCTTCAACGTTGCCAGCAAACGTTAAGCTATTATTTTTTGAATCAATGGCCAATAAAGTGCGGATTTTTTCAACATCGCGTTTGCCTTCTTCAATAACCGCTAGCGGGAATTTTAAGCCTGTGCCGGGTAAGCCTTTTGAAAACGCTTCACCAATATACATTCTATACAGCGGCAAAGCTGGTTTGCCGTCCATTTCAAATACCACGTTTTTCTCTGATTTGGTTACTGTGCGCGGTGGGCCGTATGGTTTCCAGCCGCCTAAAGCGCCGCTAGCCGTAATTAACGCAGGGCCGTACAGGCCAACCGCAATAACTTGATTATCGGAAACTGTATCATTGAAAAGTTGTAATGTTTTAACAAAAGCACCGCCATCGCCAGCTAAGCCGCCCACAATAGGGATCTCGCCAAGCACGCTTTGAAAGCCTTTTAATAGCTCAGAACCGTTAACATTTAAACCATCTGATATAACTAAAACAGTACGCAAGGAATCAGCTTTTAATTGCTTGGCTAAGCCTGCTGCCGCTTCAAATGAGCTTTGCATACCCGTCATTTTGGTTTGAGCCACGCGTTGAACCGTTTTTTCCCACTGAATGGCGGTAATTTGAATGCTGTCGTCAAACACGCCGTTTGGGCTAATTTCACCAGAAGTGGTGCAGCCGATAACTTGAGCAGAAGGGTAGCGCGATTTTAAAAAACCTTGTAATTTGCCTTCGTTAAATCGCTTTGTTGATCCAAAAGCTAACACTAAATTTGCACTGACTAACGGAGAAGCACTTGGTAAGTCCTTAAGTGCCATTTTTGAATCGACAGATTCTTGTCTAATAAGCATGTTTGTTAGTCCCCAGTGTATAACTATTCTGATAGATACAATTTATACTGCAATTATTGTGTATTGTTAAAGTATATTATTACAAATATTGCGTAAGTGTTGCAAATTTATTTAAAAAATGTAATATTTTGCGTGTATAAGTTAAATGTATTTTGCTGGTGTTGCATATCAGTTGTTAAAAGAATAAGGTAAAAAAATCTTTTAAGATAGCGTATTTTTAATTTTGGTTATAAACATTAAAAGCAATATAACCAACAGGAGTATAAAAGAGTGGCACAAGCAAATTTAGCGGGTACAAAAGTAATGGTCATTGATGACAGCAATACCATTCGACGCAGTGCAGAGATTTTTCTAAAATCGGCTGGTTGCGAAGTTATCTTAGCCGAAGATGGTTTTGATGCTTTATCCAAAATTGCCGATCAGCATCCGCAAATTATTTTTGTGGATATTATGATGCCGCGTTTGGATGGCTATCAAACTTGCGCGCTAATTAAGCGCAACGCCCGCTTTAAATCCACCCCTGTGATTATGTTATCTAGTAAAGATGGTTTATTTGACCGTGCGCGTGGTCGCATGGCTGGGTCGGATGAGTATTTAACCAAGCCTTTTACGCAAGATACGTTAATAGATGCTATTAATGCTTACACTAGCGAGGCTTATTTGAATAAAAAAAATCAATCAGATTAATATTAACTAATAATTTAGCGGCAGTAGAAACTCGCTCAAGAAACCAAAAGGAACGTAAAAATGGCCATTTATAAAATTTTAATAGTAGACGATTCTGCAACAGACCGTTTTTACTTAACCGAATTATTAGAAGCAGAAGGCTATCAAGTAGTTGCGCTAGAGAGCGGCGAGGCGTGTGTTGAAAGCGCCGCCACAATTGCACCTGATTTGATTATCATGGATATTATTATGACTGGCTTAACAGGCTTTCAAGCGACTAGATCGCTGACTAAAGATCCAGTTACCGCGCATATTCCTGTTGTTTTGTGCTCAGGCAAACTACAAGTAACCGATCATGCATGGGCGGAAAAAATGGGTGCAAAAGGTTGTTTACTTAAACCAGTGCAAAATGCCGATTTAAACGCAATAATTAATAAACTAGCATAATTGCCGATTAGGTAAACTAAACTTTATGTCAAAACAATTACAATTACGCGAATACCAAACCAGTATTTTAGCGCGTTTAGAGAATGCTAAAAAAGCAGGTGCTGAGCCACCTGCAGGTTATTTGGGCGTAGTGATTGGCGGCAAAAACGTGCTGGTTAACTTGCAAGAAATCAGCGAAACAATGCCAATTATGGATATACATCCTGTGCCATTGGTTAAACCTTGGTTTTTAGGCGTGGCAAACGTGCGTGGCGTGTTATACGCCATTAACGATCTAGCGCAGTTAGTTGAAAATACAACTACGCAAATTTCTTCAAGTGCGCGCCTGCTACTTATCAGCGATTCTGTGACTAATAATGTGGCTTTTTTGGTGGATAAATTAGTGGGTTTGCGCAAGTTAGAAGAGATGCAGCTTGGTGAAACCATGCCAGAAGATAATATCTGTTTAAAAGCTCAAACCTATCAAGATGGTGAAAACCATACTTGGTATTTATTGGATTGCGATAAATTGGTGCAATCAAAAGATTTTGCAACACCATATGCAACTTAGTGAAGTGTTAGATAAAAGTGAAGTGTTAGATAAAAAATGACTTATATTCAATAGTTTACTGAATAAAAGGTATGAAAATATAAGTAACAAAAATTAATGCAATAAATTGTAGCAGAGCAAATATAAATAAAAATTGAGTGGTTTTAGTGGTCAATAATTGGTCAAATTTAGTCGTTAAATAGTGGGGTTTAGTTATCTTTAATTTATTTATTAAAGGTAATTTAGTAAAACTTAAAGGAATCAACATGGCATTGAATATTCAAGCAATCAAAGAATTTCCAGCAAAAATAAAGCAACTATTTACTAAAACGACGGGTGGCAGTAGCCGTGGCTATGGTCAGGTAATT
>JAYWCF010000246.1:0-3916 GCA_043780715.1 Methylotenera sp.
TTCGTAATAGCAAAAAAATGGCGCCACAATATTACGAAATTGAAATAAATCGTGAAGACGGCATATTGCGCCATGTAGAAGTAAATGCGCGGCAAATGAAATCGGAAGGTGGCAACATTGAATGGCAGATAACGCTATTGGATGTGACCGATAGAAAAAATGCGAATGATTCTTTTATGCTGGAAAAGGGCAATCGCGCCGCCGAATTGGTTATTGCCAATCAAGAGTTGCTTTATGAAAACCATGAGAAAGAACAGCGCGCTGCTGAATTATTTATTGCCAACCAAGAGCTTATTTTTCAAAATAAGGAAAAAGAAAAGCGCGCGGCAGAGTTACTGATTGCGAATCAAGAGCTTAGTATTGCCGCTGCTACTTTTGAATCGCAAGAAGTGATGATGGTGACCGATGCGAATAGCGTTATTTTGCGCGTTAATAAGGCTTTTACCCGTTTTACAGGCTACAGCGCAGAAGAGGCGATTGGGCAAACGCCGCGAATACTTAGCTCTGGCAGGCAAAGCCAGAATTTTTTCGCCAATATGTGGAAAAGCCTTAACAGTGTTGGCGCTTGGGAAGGCGAAATTTGGAATAAGCGTAAAAATGGTGAAATTTATCCTGAGTATCTTTCTATTACAGCGGTGAAAAACGCGGATGGTATCGTTCACAATTACGTTGCTACTCTAATTGGCATTACCATGAGCCAAGCGGCGGCTGATGAAATAAAAAGCTTGGCTTATTATGATTCGCTGACCTTGTTACCGAATCGCCGCATGTTGCTGGATAAGCTTAGACAAGCGCTTTCGTCTAGCGCCCGCAGCGGCCAATACGGCGCATTACTTTTTCTGGATTTAGATCATTTTAAAATGCTGAATGACACATTGGGGCACTTTATTGGCGATTTAATATTGCAACAAGTGGCTAACCGCTTAACCAGTTGTGTGCGCGCTAGTGATTCTGTCGCGCGCATTGGTGGTGATGAATTTGTCGTGTTATTAGAGAATCTTAGTTTGCATGCGCTTGAGGCGGCCTCTCAAACCAAAGATATTGCCGAAAAAATTATTCAGGCCGTTAATCAGCCTTACCAGCTTGAAAAGCACAATTATTTTATTACTTCTAGCATTGGCGCGGCATTACTAAATGGACATGAATTGAAAAGCGATGACTTGCTAAAACAGGCAGATATCGCCATGTACCAATCAAAATCGGAAGGACGCAATACGCTACGTTTTTTTGATCCCATTATGCAAGAGGCCATATCGGCGCATGCCGACCTTGAAAGCGAATTGCGCAAAGCGATTGAGAAGCAACAATTTCAATTATTTTATCAAGTGCAAGTAGATGCAGATGGGCGGCCAACAGGCGCGGAAGCCTTAATTCGGTGGCTACACCCAAAACGCGGCATGGTTTCACCTTACCAATTTATTTCCTTGGCGGAAGAAACCGGGCTAATTATCCCCATTGGGCAATGGGTGCTTGATACCGCATGTGCACAGCTTAAAGCCTGGCAACAAGAGCCGCTGACCAAGGCGCTTGTTATCGCGATTAATGTCAGTGCTAGGCAGTTTCATCAAGTGGATTTTGTTGAGCAAGTTTTAAATACGGTGCATAAATATGGCATTAGCCCAGCGCTGCTTAAGATAGAGCTAACCGAAAGTATGTTGGTGAATAATATAAAAGATGTTATTACCAAAATGAATGAGCTGAGCAAAATTGGTATTAGTTTCTCACTAGACGATTTTGGTACCGGCTATTCATCGTTGCAATATTTAAAAATGTTGCCGCTTGAACAATTAAAAATAGACCAAACATTTGTGCGTGATATTGCCACAAACAGCAGCGATAAGGCGATTGTGCGCACGATTATTACCATGGCAACCAGCTTGGGCATGAATGTGATTGCAGAGGGCGTAGAAACAGAGAGCCAGCGCCAATTATTGTTAGATAACGGTTGTTTGCATTTTCAAGGCTATTTGTATAGCAAACCAATTCCAATTGCAGATTTTGAAAAATTGCTTTTACAAATGCGTTTATAAAAATTTGATTGAAATTATTTTATTGCTTTATAAAACAAAAAAAGCCTCCGATTAGGAGGCTTTTTAATGGCTAAAACGATCTTAAATTATTGATTTAGATATCAATAATTAAGCCGTTTTTGCAGTGTTGCGACGACGTGCAATACCGAAAGCACCTAAAGCAGCCGCCATTAATGGCAATGCTGCCGGTACTGGAACAGCCGATACGGTATTAATAATGTACTGATCGTTGCCTTGATTGCCAGCTTGACCAGTAACACCCACTAAAAGCGCGCCAGAATTGATGCTGTTAATAATGGTTTCAAATGTGTTGCCAGAAGCCAAGGTTAATGTGTATTTTAAAAACTCAGGCGTGCCAGAATTGATACCATTTGAAAAGTTGTTACCGCCTTGATTTGAAGAGCTTGATGCGGCTTCAATAGCAAAGCCTGTTTGTGGTTGCGATTGACTAATGGCATTAAAATCTACACCAGCAGATTGAACAAAGGTGTTGGCTGAAAATAGGCTTGGACCACCAATGTAGGCCGCGATAATTGCGCTTGAGCTAGTATTATCGTTGGTAAATTCAAAGGTCACTTGGCTGGTGCCAAAACTTAATACTTCTAATTGGAATAAATCGCCAATTGGTACAAGTTGATTATTTTGGTTTGCATTAACAGGCGTAAAGCTAAAAGTGGCTGCCATTGCCGCTGATGATGCAAATATTAAGGGTAAAAAAACTAGTTTCTTGCAGATATTAGATAACATTTGATTCTCCTGAGGTTTAAAAAACTAAGTTGATTGTTAAGGATATGCAAGGACATGTCTGTTAAGTAGCGCTCATAGCGCAAAAAAATATTGGATATTTTTTATGGGATTTTGAAGTTTAATACGCGACTTAACGTATTGATTCTTTTTGCGATTATTTGTCTGCTATCGCATTTTTGTTTCTATAGCGCTAGCTAAATTGGCTTGATGGATTAATGCAATAAGGCTTTGTATTGATCTAAATCCGTTTTTCTCACGTTATTAGGATCATACAAAATACGATCAATAATGGATGCGGAAATGCCAGCGCTTGCCATTAATTCGGCGGCAGATTTATAACTTATGTTAAACGCTAGGTTAATCGCCGCTTTGACGATTATTTCAGAATCTTTATTTTTTCGAATGACCATCATTTTTGTTCACACTAAATTAATCCGCCATTATTGATGGTTTTGACTTTATCAACTGTTGGCCAGCACACATAAACCCACATTAATGTGGCCTTGCAGCCCATATTCGGTGTTTAAGTTTTTAACTATTTAAACGGCAAAACAAAACGCGTGTTGATTATTTCCAATCCGAAATGCGTACTTCGGCTTTTTTATCTAACACTCTATTAATCACGTTGCGCGGCAGGCCAGCTTTTACCATCATGTGCATGGCTTGTTCTGGGCCTCTAAACTTGATCATAATTAAGCTTTTGTTGACTACATGGCTATACAACTCGTTGGTTCTAGCTTTCATCATTGTTCTCCTTGGCTTGAATAATTTTGAAGTTTTTAACAATTTTAAGGTCGTGAATAATTTGAAATTAAAGTGCATTGCTTTAACTAATCGTAACGATTTAATTAAGCCAAATTATTAATTGTTTATGTCATAAGGTCTGTACAGTAACGTACAGAATTCGTGCTTTTAACGAGTTTATTTACCATGGTTGAAACTTGGCTAGCTCAGCGAAATAATTAAGCCAATTTTAGGCATAAAAAAAACCTATTTATGGCTAAATAGGTTTTTTTGTTTTGGTTTTAAAAACGGCAGTTATAAAAATGCATTTTCAAATAAAAATGATTTATCCATTAAAAATTAACAGATTTTTTTTATAGTTTTTTTGCTCAAAGCTTAAAGCTAATGCAACTTGG
>JAYWCF010000247.1:0-3902 GCA_043780715.1 Methylotenera sp.
TCTTTATTTTATTTTGTACTGCAGGCGAATTAAGAAATTTAAGTATGCTTTATGTGGGATTTGTTGTTCTGATTGCTGGCACAATTAAAAACCTTTTAATTGCCAATAACGCCAAATATTTAAATGCTGATAATACATCATAGGGTGTTAAATATTAATCCAAATGAAATCTGTACCGACAACTAGCTATGCTATTATAAGATGCAATTTATATATCATTTAAAGAGTTATGACAGTAACAATTAATAATTCTAGCGACATTTCAAAAATGCGCATTGCAGGCAAGCTAGCATCAGAAGTGCTTGATTATATTACCCCTTTTGTGGTGAATGGCGTGACGACTGAAAAGCTGGATCAGCTTTGCCATGATTACATCGTCAATGTACAGCAGGCGATACCCGCCCCGCTTAATTACGCGCCAGATGGGCATAAACCCTACCCAAAATCAATTTGCACATCAGTGAATCATGTGATCTGTCATGGCGTACCGGGTGATAAAGTGCTAAAAAATGGTGACACAGTGAATATTGATATCACGGTGATTAAAGATGGTTATCACGGCGATACATCGCGCATGTTCCATGTCGGTGAAGTGTCTATTCAAGCTAAACGCTTATCTGAGCTGACTTATCAAGCGATGTGGCTGGGTATTAACAAGGTGAAACCAGACGCCACTTTGGGCGATATTGGTTATGCAATTCAAAGTTTTGCCGAGAACAATGGCTTTAGCGTGGTGCGCGAATTTTGTGGTCATGGCATTGGTAAAAAATTCCATGAAGATCCGCAAGTGTTGCACTATGGCAGACCCAATACTGGTGTAAAACTGCGCGCTGGCATGATTTTCACTATTGAGCCCATGATAAACGCCGGCAAACGCGATATTAAACAAATGCCTGATGGCTGGACCATTGTCACTAAAGACCGCAGTTTATCGGCGCAATGGGAACACACTGTGCTGGTGACTGAAACAGGATTTGAAGTCTTGACCTTATCGGCAGGCTCACCTGCTACTCCCAATTTTAATTAACTAAAATGGCTGATTTGCAAACTCAGTCTAAGCAGGTAATGCAAGCGTGGCGGCTTGATTTAAAAACGCAACAACAAGCGCTCGAAACGGCGTTTTTTGAGCATCAAAATACCGCCAAGCTACTTAAACAGCAATCTTTACTAATTGACCAACTGCTCAAAAAAATATGGCTGCAAGCTAATATTAATACTGATATCGCGCTAATTGCAGTTGGTGGATACGGGCGTAATCAGCTATTCCCGTATTCAGATATCGACCTGCTTATTTTGCTGCCAGATAGCACGCTAGATAATGATGCCGTTTCAATTCAAAACCAAAAAATAGAAACCTTAATTGGTTTATTGTGGGATATTGGCCTTAATGTCGGCCATAGCGTGCGCACTGTGCAAGACTGCATCAGCGAATCGGCGCAAGATGTGACAGTGCAGACTAATTTGCTTGAAGCACGTTTACTATGCGGCAAAAAAGTGGCTTTTGAAGCCTTTTTTAAAGCGGTTACTCAAACTATGGATACCGCCAAATTTTATGCGGCTAAATTCAAAGAACAAGACAATCGCCACGCCAAATTTAACGACACCACCTATAACTTAGAGCCCAATATTAAAGAAAGCCCGGGCGGCTTGCGCGATTTGCATATGATTTTATGGCTGGCATTAAGCCAAAATTTAGGCAAAAACTGGATTGATTTAGCCAAAAATAACATTATTACTACAACAGAATTACGGCAAATTAAGCGCCATGAACGTAATCTGCAAAATCTGCGCGTTCGCTTGCATTATTTAGCCAAACGTCGCGAAGATAGACTGCTATTTGATTTTCAAAATGAGCTGGCAAGTGATTTAGGCTGTGTGACCACGCCGCGCAAGCGCGCCAGTGAGCAGCTAATGCAAAGTTATTACACTAGTGCAAAATTTATTAATTTAATCAACGAGATTTTGCTTAAAACGTTTGAAAAAATAGCCAATAAAGCCAGACCTAAAATCATGCCGATTAATGCACGATTTGAAGCGCATGACGACTTACTGGAAATTAAAGCCGCCAATGTGTTGCAGCAATATCCAAACGCTATTTTGGAAAGTTTTTTACTGTTGCAGCAACACCCGCAATTAACCGGCATGAGTGCTAATTTAATTCGCGAATTACAGCGCGTAAAAAAGATAGTCAATGTGGATTTTCGTCAATTGGCTGATAACAAAGCCACGTTTTTAGCGATTCTATCGCAGCCAAATGGCGTTAACCACTCCCTACGCCGCATGAATCGTTACGGTATTTTAGGCCAATATATTCCTGTTTTTGGCAAAATTGTTGGCCAAATGCAGCATGATTTATTTCATGTTTACACTGTGGATGAGCATATTTTAAACGTGCTGGCTAACTTGCGACGTTATGCCAAGCCAGAGTTAAAACACGAATTCCCCTTATGTAGTCAACTATTTAGCGATTTTGATAAACCGCATTTGCTCTATTTAGCGGCATTATTTCACGATATTGCAAAAGGACGTGGCGGCGATCACTCCAAACTTGGTACCGTTGATGCAAAACGCTTCTGCAAATTGCACGGCTTAACCAAAGACGATACCAATTTGGTGGCTTGGTTGGTAGATGCCCATCTAAAAATGTCTAGCACCGCGCAAAAATGTGATTTATCGGATCCCGAAGTGATTCAACATTTTGCGCATTTAGTTAAAACTGAAAAACGTCTGATTGCCTTGTATTTGCTGACAGTTGCTGATATTCGCGGCACTAGTCCTGTTGTTTGGAATGCTTGGAAAGCACGGCTGTTAGAAAGCCTATTTTATGCCACGCAGCATTTACTAAAAAATACCGGTTTTACTACGCAACAAACCATTGCAAGCCGCCAAGTTGAGGCTAAAGAAAAACTCACCCGTTATGGCTTGAAACCAGAATCATATATGGCGCTATGGCAAAATGTGGGCGCTGGCTACTTTACGCGATTTGAATCCGATGAAATTGCGTGGCAAAGTCGTTTATTAACACCACATGTATTATCCGAAAAGCCGATTGTGCGTGCGCGTTTAAGCCCAAATGGTGATGGTATTCAGGTCATGATTTACACGCGAAACCAAGATGATTTATTTGCGCGCATCTGTAATTTCTTTGACCGCATGGCGTATAACATTGTGCAAGCCAAGATTTATACCACCAATCATGGTTATGCGCTAAATAATTTTATTGTTTTAGATCAATCAGGTAAATCGGTTAGTTACAGTGGTTTATTAAAATTTATTGAATTAGAATTAACTAAAAAAATAGAAACAGACAATCCGTTAGAAGCGCCATTACAAGGCCGCGTTAGCCGCCAAGTTAAGTATATGTCGATTAAAGCGCAAGTAAAAATCACCACCGAATTACAAGGCAACCAACTTACTTTAGAAATTGTAGCGGGTGATAGACCAGGGCTTTTAGCCTACGTTGCTAATGTGCTGCTAAAGCATGATATTGAGCTGCACAACGCCAAAATCAATACCTTAGGCAATCGTGCAGAAGACAGCTTTTTGATTTCGGCCAAACAAAACGCGCCTATCAATGCCGCTAAAATTGAGCAGCTGATTCAGAGCTTAAGCAGTATATAAAAGCTTTTTAACTAAGCCGCATTTTATGCGTGATGCGTTAGATTATCGCCTGCTTGATTTATATAATGCTCACCAAAAAAATCTTCCCAAAAACAAAAAAGTCTAGCTCTAAAATAGAAACTAGACTTTTAGTTGCTAGCTGATTTTATACTAAACAGCTTTTACAAACCCTAAAACTATGAGTGTTTGTAGTGTTTTTTCAATTGCTTAACAACTTCCCATTGTGATTTCATGCCTTTTGGGAAAACAACGAAATCACCAGCTTTAATAACCACTTTTTC
>JAYWCF010000248.1:0-3900 GCA_043780715.1 Methylotenera sp.
CGTTTTAAAGTGAGCTTTCAGCTAATGGATGCCTTAAAGCAAACGCAATTAGCCGGTGTGGATTACCAAGTGGCGCCTAGCCAAGTGCGCACAACGGCACATAAAATTGCCGATATTATTTATCAAAAATTAACTGGTGAGCCAGGCGCGTTTGCCAGCCGCATTGCTTACATTACCAAGATGGGCAAGCGTTATGCCTTGCAAGTGGCGGATGCCGATGGTTTTAATCCGCAAACGGTGGTTTCTTCTAACGAGCCGATTATTTCGCCAGCATGGTCGCCAGATGGTACCAAATTAGCCTACGTTTCATTTGAAAAGAAAAAGCCGATTATTTATGTGCAATCGTTAACAAGTGGCAGTCGCGAAGTGTTGGCCAACTTTAAAGGCAATAACAGCGCGCCATCTTGGTCGCCCGATGGCAGTAAGTTGGCGATAGTTTTAACTTATGGTGCTAACTCGCAAGTGCACACCATTAATGCCAACGGTAGCGGCTTAAAACTGATTACTAAAAGTAACGCGATTGATACCGAACCGGTATTTTCGCCAGATGGCAGCCATATTTATTTCAGCTCTGACCGTGGTGGAAAACCGCAAATTTACAAAGTGCCGGTAAGTGGCGGTACACCAAGCCGTGTGACGTTTGAAGGCGCTTATAATGTATCGCCAAAATTTTCGCCCGATGGCAAATTGCTGGCTTATATTCGTAACGATGGCGGAAAATTTAAGGTGGCGATGCAAGATTTAGCTACTGGTCAAGTGCAATTATTATCAGAAGGCAGTCAAGACGAATCGCCAAGCTTTGCGCCAAATGGCCGCGTGATTTTATATGCAACCAAGGTGCGCGGACGTGGCGCGTTAGCGGCAGTTTCATCTGATGGAAAAGTGCGCCAGCGTTTAAATGACGCGGCAGGTGATGTGCGTGAGCCAGCTTGGGGGCCTTTATTAAATTAATAAGTATTAAATTAATCAGCAATCAGCATGTGAATTAAAACAATTGACACATTGGTTTGCGCGCTAAATAATTGTATTTAGTTTTAAACTTAAGTCCTTTTAAAGGCATAAATAGGAGAGCAAGATGACCAGCAAAACGACAATAAACACGAAATTAATCACAGCCTTAGGTTTGGCTGTATTGTTGGTGGCTTGTAAAAGCACCCCAATTACACCGGCTAAAGTAGAAGATAAAAGCCCAACTGCCGCCGCTACTGCCAGCACAGACAACGCAGGCGCTGATGCAAATGCAGTGAAAGAAGTGAATATAGATGGCAGTGCAAATGGCTCAGCAGATGGTAATCCATTACGCGACCCAAACAATATTTTATCGAAACGTAATATTTATTTTGATTATGACAGCGATGCCGTAAAAGCCGAATACCGTCCAATTGTAGAGGCGCATGCTAAATATTTACTGGCCAACAAAGCCGCCAAAATTATTTTGCAAGGCAATACCGATGAGCGCGGTACTCGTGAATACAATTTGTCACTAGGTCAACGCCGTTCTGTTGCGGTTAAAAAAGCGCTTAATCTATTAGGCGTGCAAGATTCACAAATTGAAACTGTGAGCTATGGCGAAGAAAAAGCGACGCCTAATTGTGGCGATACATGCGATAAAGACCGCCGTGTTGATATTGTGCATCAAGGCGAGTAATTATTTTGTTTAGCGTATCTTTAAATAAATTGCCCAGAAATCTTTTAATGCTGTTGATTGCCAGTAGCGCAATCAATAGTCATGCCGCTTTGTTTGACGACAAAGAAGCCCGCAAGAAGATTTTAGAAGTTGAAGCTAAAAGCCAAAGTAATTTTGAGGCAAATCAAGCGGCTATCAATGAATTGAAGAAAAATCAAGCCGCCACCGATGCGGTGATTAAAGGCCAAGGCTTGGCTGATATGCAAAACCAATTAGAGGCGTTAAAGCAGGAAATCGCCAACCTAAAAGGCGAGTTAGAGTTGGCTAATCATCATTTAGAAACCACGCAGCAGCGCCAAAAAGATTTGTATACCGATACCGATACCCGATTGCGCAAAATTGAAAGCGCCGCAGTAGCGCCGCCAGTGGCCGCTGTAGCGCCTGTTGTGGTAGAAGAAGCCGATGTAAAAGCGTTTGCGGAAGCCGATAGCTTAAGCAAATCGGCCAAGCATAAAGAGGCTTTTGCGGCTTTTGATCGCTTTTTAAAAGATCATCAAACCAGCAAATTGGTGCCTGACGCGCTATATGGCATGGGATACAGCCAATTTGCACTGAAAAATTATAAATCTAGTATTGCTACTCAACAAAAAGTGATTGATTTATATGCCAATAGCGCAAAAGTGCCAGACGCCATGTACAGCATGGCTAATAGTCAAATTCAACTTGGGCAAGTGGCTAGCGCAAAAAAAACCTTGCGCGATTTAGTGACTAAGTACCCAGAATCCGAAGTAACGCCCAACGCACAAAAGCGTTTAAAAAGTCTAGAAGCCCTTCAATAATAGCCTTTCTAACGCCATCAGCACTATTTCTATTGCCTTATATATAATTTCTAGGGCATCACTAAATATTTTTAATTAGAGCGAATCCCCCATTTGGGGGATTGTGAATAGTAAGATGCTTTGAGATGATTTTCATTTGCAAACTAATTATTAGGGGAGAATAGAAATGAAGAAGCTGGTACTAAGTGTTTTTTTGCTGTTGGGAAGTGTCAATGCTCAAGCGACAGGTTTGTCGATTTTAAATGCTCAAGCCATTAATTTTTCTGGCTATAATGGTGAGCCAGTTAGCTATACTGGTGCCAGAAATACTGGCTTTACTGGTTCAGTTAATGCGCTTTTTGATGGTAATTTAACAGCAGTTTATTTGGGTCAAGAAAGTGATCATATAAACCGTTTTCGTTTTGAAGTGGGCAATCGATTAAACGAATGGGATGCAATTGGTTCAGCCATTTATACTGAGGTAGATGCTGGTTTGGTTAGATTTAGATTTATTGACACCGATGGTGTTAACGAAAGCTTTATTAATGGTCGCAGTAGAAGCTTTGCTATCATGGATGGTTATATTCCAGAAGAAATTGCTGGCAATGATTACGGCCCGTTTGATTATATTATAGGATTAAACGACAGTAGCTTAAGTGATGGCGATTACGATGACTTTGTGGTGGGCTTGCGATTCCAGCCAGTGTCATCAGTCCCTGTACCAACCGCATTGCCTTTAATGGCTACGGCAATAGGCTTGTTCGGCTTGCAACGCCGCCGTATTGCAAAGGCGTAATTCTATTACTTAAAAATAGTCATATTTTTAGTAATGATGCACACTCAAAAAGGACGCTTGCGTTCTTTTTGTTTTTTCAGCGTTTGATTGTCTGTTTGCAGCCAAAACCTGTTGCTAAAAAAGCCAGCGCTTAAATTTTAGCGTAAACACACTTTCGCGGTAAAATACGCGCTTATTGTTGATTGGCAAATGTATGGCGGCGTTAAAAATACACGAGATATTTTACTCACTACAAGGCGAAACCAGCCGTTTTGGCTTGCCTACGGTATTTATACGCCTAACCGGTTGCCCCATGCGTTGCACCTATTGCGATACGGCGTATGCGTTTAGCGGCGGTAGTAATATTGAAATTGCCGATATTTTAAGCAAAGTGGCGGAATTTGGCGCGCATTATGTAACGGTAACAGGTGGTGAGCCGCTGGCGCAAAAGCCATGCCATGAACTGTTAAAAGCGTTATGCGATTCAGGTTATAGCGTTTCACTTGAAACAGGTGGCGCCATGGATATTGCGCCAGTTGATGTGCGCGTATCAGTCATTTTAGATATTAAAACCCCTGCCTCAAATGAAGAAAAAAATATGCTGTGGACCAATTTGGCGCATATTAAACCCAGTGATGAAATTAAATTTGTGCTGTGCAATCGTGACGATTACGATTGGG
>JAYWCF010000249.1:0-3895 GCA_043780715.1 Methylotenera sp.
GCGTTGCAGTTTTTAGATAAAGCTATAACTAAAGATGGCAAAAATTTAGCGGTTCATATGATCCGAATTAAAGTATTGGATGATATGAATAAGCCGCAAGATGTAGAGCAGGCTTATAAAAATCTGATTGTAGCGTTTCCTGATAAAGCCATTGTCAAAAAAAGTTATGCGCAGTTTTTACTAAAAAATAATCGTCAAGCTGAAGCGGAAAAGCAAATACGTGATATTGCGACCATAACGCCAGAAATATCTGCCAAGCTGGATGTTGTAAGATTTGTGCTTGCCACAAAAGGTGCCGAAGCGGGCAGGCTGGAGCTAGAAAGCTATGTTAAAAAAGAGCCGGAAAACTATGATTTAGCTTTTGCATTGGTGAGCTTGTATCAAGTGCAAAAGCAGCCGCAGTTAGAAGATAAGCTTTTAAAACAAATTCAACAAAAGGCAGGTAAAACCGCTAATGGCTATAAGGCACAAAGCATGATTGCCTATAAGTTAATTCAAGCAGGCAAAAAAGATGAAGCCAGCAAGATGCTTAACGCGATTCTTGATGAAGACAAAACCAATGGTCAAGCGCTTACGTTAAGGGCAGGCATAGCATTGGAAAATAAAAATTATGATGCGGCCATTCTTGATTTAAGAACAGTTACCCGTGACTCGCCTACCGCTTACAACGCTGTTTTAATGTTGGCTACTGCGCATGAGAAAGCCGGTTCACCAGAACTTGCTGAAGAGCAATACTTAAAAGCATTTGAATCCAGCAAATTTATGCCTAATTATGGTGTGCCTTTTGCGCAATTTTTAATGCGTCGCAAACAGCCTGAACGTGCTGAAAAAGTATTTGAAGACATGCTGCAAACCAATCCTAATAACGCAATGGTGCTGCGATCTTTAGCACAGGCTAAAATTGCTCGCGGTGATTATGCAGGTGCGCAAGTGCTTGCTGACAAAGCCAAGAAGCTAAATGAAAGCAATCCATTATCAGATCAAATTATGGGTGCAATTTCGGCCGAAAAAAATGACACGGAAGGTGCGTTAACGGCTTTTAAACGTGCGCATGATGCGGCTCCAAATGAATCACAGCCAATAGTTGCCATTGTTCAAACGTATATGCGCGCTGGTAAATCCAAAGAGGCGATTGCCTTTATTGATACCGTGCTAAAAGATAATCCAGGTAATGTAGAAGCACAACTGATTAAAGGGCAAATATACTTATCATCAGGCAATGCGCAAGATGCTCAGCAGATTTTCTCTACCGTTATTGAGAGTAGCCCAAAAAATGCAACAGCTTACCAACAACTTGCGGCAGCGCAAGCGCGCGGCAACCAAGGTGCAGCGGCGAGTAAAACTATTTCAGATGGTCTAGTAGCCATTCCTAACGATCTTGGTTTAATGTTAACGCAAGCGAGTTTGTATGAAGCTTCAAATCGGATTGAAGACGCCATTAAGGTCTATGAGTCGATGGCAAAACAGCGTTCAGATGTTGAGGTTGTAAACAATAATTTAGCCAGTCTTCTATTAGATACACGCACAGATCAAGCAACTATAGAGCGCGCTTATAATTTGGTTAAAGGCGCAAAAGATAGCCAAGTACCACAATTTTTAGATTCGTATGGCTGGGCAAGTTACAAAGTTGGTAAGTTTGATGATGCACAAACCGCATTAAAAAAAGCGGTTGATAAAATGCCTGATGTTGCGGTGTTTCATTATCATCTAGCAAAAGTATATATTGCTAAAAGTGAGCCAGCATTAGCTAAGCAATCGTTGCAAAAAGCGATTAAATTGGCTGAAAATCAGCAATTCCCTCAAAAAGATGATGCAATTGCGTTACTTAAATCGTTATAGTTGTTTAGTCTGGATAATGTCATATGTATGAAGCGTTTTATGGTTTGAAAGAAAAACCTTTTTCAATTCAACCAGATCCAGAATTTTTGTTTTTTAGCCTGCGTCATAGTATGGCCTATGCCATGCTGGAATACGGCGTGCAAAATCGCGCAGGTTTTTCGGTTATTTGCGGTGAAATCGGTTGTGGCAAAACAACGCTGGTGCGTCATCTGCTCAATAATTTGGGTGATGAACTAACCGTCGGTATTGTGTACAACACACATGAACATATTGATGATTTGTTAGGCTGGATTATGTTGTCGTTTGGTCAGCCGTATGAAGGTAAATCGAATCTGGCTTTGTATGATGCTTTTCAACAGTTTTTAATTAAATGCTATACCGACAATAAACGCGTAGTATTAATTGTGGATGAGGCGCAAAACCTAAGCCCAGCTGCGCTAGAATCATTACGTATGCTATCCAATATTAATGCGGATAAAGATCAGCTATTGCAAATTATCTTGGTTGGTCAGCCGCAGCTAAGAGATTTATTGCGCAGACCAGATTTGCAGCAATTTTTTCAGCGCGTTTCGGTCGATTTCTTTATTCCGCCTTTAGAATCTTTTGAGGCTGATAAATACATTCATCACCGACTACATATTGCTGGGCGAGATGCGCCATTGTTTACAGCTGCCGCTACACGCCTTATCGGTGAAGCCTCACGCGGCATTCCTCGTAGCATCAATATTCTGTGCGACACCGCACTAGTATACGGTTACTCAACTAACGCCGATAAAATAGACGTTGGCTTGGTGAGAGAAGTGATTAAAGACAGAGCAGAATTTGGCGTTCTAGGAATTTAGTCGCGCTCAGCAATAATGGATAAACTAAATATACTCATTGTTTGTGAGCATGCATCAAACGTGTTTGGCGGTGAAGCAATGCTACCGCTAAATTACGCCAGATACCTAACTAAAAATCAGCATAATGTGTATTTAATCACGCATGAGCGTGTTAAAGCGTCTATTCAGCAAGTTGCTGATATTAATCAAGAAAATGTTTTTTATGTGCCAGATACAGTGGCGCATAAACTTTTACATCGCTATTCTGCCATTTTTCCAGAGCGCATCCGCATCGTTACTTTTGGTTTTTTGATGCACTTGATTACACAATTTTATCAGTGGAAGTTAGCGCGCAAGCTCATTAAAGAAAAGCGGATTCAAGTTGTGCATGAGCCCGCACCAGTATCGGCTGTGCAGCCGTCTGCCATGTTTGGGCTTAGCGTGCCTGTTGTCATTGGGCCCATGAACGGCGGCATGTCGTTTCCGCAGGCTTTTCAGCACATGGCTGGTAAGTCAGAACGATTGCTGTATCAGGTCATGCGTGTATTTTCTTCTGTTTATAATTTATTGATTCCAGGTAAGTTTTTTGCCGATTATTTATTAGTGGCTAATCAACGTACGCGTGAAACTTTGCCAAAATTTAGATTAGGGCAGGTAGAGGAAATCGTCGAAAATGGTGTGTTTTCAGTATTGAATACACCAAAGCCAATGACGCAAGCAAATACAATAAATGTGCTTTATGTGGGCCGATTAGTTGATTTGAAAACAATCGATATTTTGATTGATGCTGTTGGCATGTGCAAATCAAATGTAAAACTTACAATTTTAGGTGATGGGGCTTTAAGGCAGCAACTTGAAAACCATGCACAAACAAAAGCGCCTAATAGGGTAGATTTTTTGGGCTTGGTTCCACATTCAGAAACAAACAAATACTATGATAATGCCGATATTTTTGCGCTGCCAAGTATAAGAGAATGCGGCGGAGCTGTTGTTTTAGAGGCAATGGCTAGAGGTTTGCCAGTAGTAGCAACCGGTTGGGGCGGGCCTTTGGATTACATTACAGCTGAGACTGGTTTTTTGGTCGAACCTAAATCAAGAGAGTATATGGTAGAGCAGTTTTCAGCCACTATTGATCAATTAGCGCTGTCACCAGAGTTGCGTTATCAAATTGGTCAAGCGGCAATTAATAGAATAAAAGAACACTTTTTATGGGATACAAAAATTCAAGAAGTGAT
>JAYWCF010000250.1:0-3893 GCA_043780715.1 Methylotenera sp.
TTTAAACAGCCGCTTATTGCAGCAATTTTATACGCTGCCGTTTGAACTATCAGGCGCTTTAATCAATCCCATTCACACATTAATAAATCATTAGCATACAAATCTTGATAATACGGTTATCAGTCACACATGTTAAAATGCGTGTCGCATGCAAACAAATTCTTTGAATATTTCCCAACTCTTAAAATCGCTTTCCAGCTGTATGCTGGTGGATAAGTTTCGTTTGCGCAATCAGCTTAACCAAGCGCAATCACAAATCAGCCAAAATAAGCCCAATAGTAAAGAGATTGTAGAAAAGTCATTAATCGAAATCGCGCGAAAAATTCAGCTATCGCAAGCCAAATATCAGCAGCGATTAAGCAATTTACCTAAACCTGAATATCCGCCTGAGTTGCCCGTTAGCGGCAAAAAGGCAGAAATTGCAGAAGCCATTTCCAAAAACCAAGTGGTGATTATTTGCGGCGAAACAGGCTCTGGCAAAACCACGCAAATCCCTAAAATATGCTTAGAGCTGGGCCGTGGTGTGGCCGGTTTAATCGGCCATACCCAGCCGCGCCGTATTGCAGCACGCTCTGTTGCAAGCCGTATTGCGCAAGAGCTGCAAAGCCCGTTGGGCGAGGTAGTTGGCTACAAAGTGCGCTTTAACGATAAGTTGTCAGAAGGCAGTTACGTCAAGCTGATGACAGATGGTATTTTGCTGGCCGAAACGCAAGGCGATAAATTTTTAAATGCGTATGACACGATTATTATCGACGAGGCGCATGAGCGCAGCCTGAATATTGATTTCCTGCTGGGTTATTTAAAGCAGTTGCTGCCTAAACGCCCTGATTTGAAAGTGATTGTGACATCGGCCACTATTGATGCGGATCGATTTTCAAAACACTTCAAAGGCGCGCCTGTGATTGAGGTCAGCGGTAGGACTTATCCAGTAGAAATTCGTTATCGCCCACTGGGTAAAGCAGGTTTCCGCACCAAAGAAACTGGCGAACCTGAAAATGCGCAATTTGACGCAGACGATGACACCATTTTTGGAATAGCCCGCAAAACCAAAACAGAAGCGCGTTGGTTAGAAGAAGATGACGAAGAAGAGGCCATAGAAGAAGCTATTATGGATGCCGCCGATGATTTGCTGCGGCAAGGTGATGGCGATATTTTGGTGTTTTTACCCGGTGAGCGCGAAATTCGCGATACGGCCGAACATCTGCGTAAATATCAAGGCCGTTCGGCCAAGCTTAAACACATAGAAGTGCTGCCTTTATTTGCGCGCTTGAGCATTGAAGACCAGCAAAAAATATTTAAGCCACACAGCAGTCGCCGCATTGTTTTAGCCACCAACGTAGCAGAAACTTCGCTCACAGTGCCGGGTATTAAGTATGTGATTGATGCCGGTTTAGCGCGCATGAATCGCTACAGCACCCGCGCCAAAGTTGAGCAGTTGCAAATTGAGAAGATTAGCCAAGCCGCCGCCAAGCAGCGTGCAGGCCGTTGTGGCCGCGTTTCAAATGGTATTTGCGTGCGCTTGTATTCAGAGCAGGATTTTGACGGCAGGCCGGAATTTACTGAGCCAGAAATTCTGCGTAGCTCGCTGGCGAGTGTGATTCTGCGTATGGCGGCTTTGCGATTGGGCGATGTAACGGAGTTTCCGTTTATTGAGCCGCCCAGTTCGCGCTTAATTGCCGATGGCTACCTGTTACTACAAGAGCTTGGCGCGGTAGATAGTAATCGCCAAATCACGGAAACAGGTATACAGCTAGCAAAATTGCCGCTAGACCCACGCGTTGGACGCATGATTCTGGCTGCAAAACGTGAAAATTGTTTAAGCGAAATACTCATTATCGCCAGTGTATTAAGCATGCAAGACCCACGCGAACGGCCAATGGATAAGCGTGAAGCGGCTGATAATGCGCACAGTAAATTTGCCGCAGAAGGCTCAGACTTTATGAGTTATCTGAAAATTTGGGATTTTTACGACAATGCTTTAAAAACCAAAAAATCGAATAAAGATTTGCTTAATCAGTGCCATGCCAATTTCTTATCGTTTTTGCGTCTAAAAGAATGGCGCGAACTGCATGGGCAAATTAGGCAGATTACAGATGAGTTGGAGCTAAAGCTAAATACCGAACCCGCTAATTTTGAGCAGATTCATAAAGCTTTATTAGCAGGTTTGCTAGGCAATATTGGCTTTAAAGATGGCGATAATGACAGCTACGCAGGCGCGCGTGGCATTCGCTTTTTTGTGGCGCCTGGTAGCACATTGAAGAAAACGCGACCTAAGTGGGTGATTGCCGCCGAATTAGTGGATACCAGCAAGCTGTATGCGCGTTGCGTAGCGAAGATTGAACCGGATTGGATTGAGCCATTAGCGCGTGGCCTAACCGAAAGCCAATATTCAGACCCGCGCTGGGATAGAAAAATGGGCATGGTTAACGCGTGGGAACGTGTTTCTTTGTATGGCCTAACTATTATCCTCAAACGCCGCGTGCATTATGGCCCGATTAACCCACAAGAATCGCGCGAAATACTTATCCGCGAAGCCTTGGCAAATGGTGAATTCGATACAAAATCAGCCTTTTTCACAGCAAATGAACGCCTAATCGCCGAAGTTGAAGAATTAGAGCACAAAGCCCGCCGTCAGGATGTGTTGGTTGATGAGCACCAATTATTTGCGTTTTACGATAGTAAAATTCCTGCTGATATTGTGAATGCAGCAAGCTTTGAAAAATGGCGCGAAGGCGCAGAAAAGTTCAATCCCAAACTGCTTTATTTAACCCGCGATGATTTAATGCGTCATGGCGCGGATGCGATTACGGCGGTGCAATTTCCAGAGAAGATGATGCTAAATGGCGTTGATGGCAAACAATCGATTGAAATTCCGCTTAAGTACCGTTTTGAACCTAGCCATATTTTAGATGGCGTCACCGCAACAGTGCCGCTGGCCTTGTTAAATCAGCTTGACCCAACCGCAACAGAATGGCTGGTGCCGGGCATGTTGCGCGAAAAACTAACCTATTTAGTTAAGGCTTTGCCAAAAAATTTCAGACGGGTTTGTGTGCCCGTGCCTGAGTTTGTGACAGGATTTTTAGATCAAAACCCTATCGCCCAAGCGCCGATTAAGCCACTTTTAGCGGCGCATATTCAACGCGTAACCACTTTAAAAATAAGTTTTGAAGATTGGGTAGACGAAACACCTGCACATTTATTGATGAACTTTAGCGTGGTGGATGATGCCGGTCGCGAGTTGGCAATGGGGCGTGATTGGCGCGCTTTACAGAAACAATTGGGCCAAGCGGCACAACTTACTTTTAGAAATACATCACCCGACATTGAAAAAACGGGATTAAAACAATGGGATTTTGGTGATTTACCGCAAACCTTAAGTTTTGAGCGCGATGGCTTAAAGGTGACGGGCTACCCAGCGCTTGAAGACAATATCGATTCGGTTTCGGTTAAATTATTTGATACCGCCATTGAGGCAGATGCAAATTTACGTAAAGGTGTTTGCCGCCTGATGCGTTTTGAGTTAAAAGAACAGATTAAGCAGTTAGAAAAAAGTTTGCCGAATTTTAATCAATACGCGCTTACGTTCAGAAACATCATGTCGCCAGACGATTTGCGTGAAGACATGGTGACAGCGATTGCCGACCGCGCTTTTATTGGAGAAGACGATTTGCCGCGCACCAATGCTGACTTTATGAAATTAAAAGCCAGAGCGCGAACGCGCTTGCCAGCGGTTAGCCAAGCCATTGTCAGGCAAGTGCAAGCGGTAGGGCTTGAGTATCAGGCGCTGATTAATATGCAAGCCAAAATGCCTGCAACGGTGAATAGACTTAAAAAAGACGTTGAAAGCCAAATTAATTGTTTGGTATATAAAAATTGTTTTACGCAAACGCCGT
>JAYWCF010000251.1:0-10626 GCA_043780715.1 Methylotenera sp.
TTAGATCAGAATGCTGTAATCGAAGTGGATTTAGCTACCAGAAAAGTTAACGTTAAATCGGATATTTCTGAAGAAGTTATTACTGAGGCAATGTCTGATGCTGGCTATAAACCTATGTAAAAAGTAGCGGCAATTGAAAAATACTGCACATAACATAATCAATTTGATACATGAAATGATGTGAACTAGTGCAGTAATTTAGCTTTATCAGATGGGCCGTCTAGTTTTATTGCTGTGCTGAGCATTGCTGCAAGAAACGAAATATGTTGATTTGCCACTATCGATATTAATGATTACTGAAGCATTCAAACATGGCTAAGTCGTTATTAAGAAGGACTCATAATAGTGTCTGACACCTATGCTGATAACGCCTTAACTGTTGTACCACTCACTCTAGTGCCGATTGCATTAAAAGGCCCAATATCGAGTTATGTAATTGAATATACTTTAGCAGTGGTGAGTAGATTATTTACATCAAAACTTTAAGACTCAAAAAATTTAAAGTTAACAACTCTAGTTCGGGTTAACAGTCAGTTAACAATTGTGTTTGTTTAGAACAAATCGTAACAATTTGAAACTATTCTTTGCTGGCACTCTCATAACCTGAGTGCTAAGATTATATTGTTTTATTTTAATTAAGGAGTTTTCATCATTAACGCTTTAACGATACCGTCAATTTCATCTCTTGATAGCTTTGACCAGTATATGCGTGCAATCAAGGCCTTCCCGCTATTAAGCGCAGAAGAAGAATATGACTTGGCCACAAAACTTAAAAACGACAACGATTTAGACGCTGCGCAAACATTAATTGTTTCGCATCTGCGCCTAGTTGTGAGTATTGCGCGTGGCTATTTGGGTTATGGCTTGCCACAATCCGATCTTATTCAAGAAGGCAATATTGGTTTGATGAAAGCCGTCAAACGCTTTGATCCAGATCGCGGCGTGCGCTTAGTTTCGTTTGCCATGCATTGGATTAAAGCCGAAATGAATGAATACATTGTGCGTAACTGGCGTTTGGTGAAAACCGCGACCACTAAAGCGCAACGTAAGTTATTCTTTAATTTACGTAGCATGAAAAAAGGCTTGGGTTCATTGCAGCCAGATGAAATTAATCATATCGCCAAAGAGCTAAACGTAAAGCCAGAAGAAGTGATGGAAATGGAATATCGCTTAAATGGCCAAGAGATTTCGCTAGACGCGCAAATTGATGACGATGGCGATGAAAGTTTTAGCCCAATTGCTTATTTGGAAGATGAAAGCCCAGAGCCATCTGAGTTTTTAGCCAATCAGCAATCTGAGCAAATGCAATCGGCTAGTTTAAGCAAGGCCTTAATGAGCTTGGATGAGCGCAGTCGCCGTGTGTTAGAAGCGCGCTGGTTAACCGAAAGCGCAACGCTTACCTTGCACGATTTAGCGGCAGAGTTTGGTGTATCAGCTGAGCGTATTCGCCAAATTGAGCAAAAAGCCATGCAAAAGATTAAAGGTGCTATGTTGGCGGCTTAATGTTTTCTAATTAAGCCACATTAATCTTTACAATAAAAAAGCCGACTTGATGTCGGCTTTTTTATTACTGCTAAATTCCTACTATTACATATGAAACAAGCTATGCCGCTTTGGCATCCGCTTCACTCTCAAAAGCCAAGGCATTACCCATATGCTGACGCAACACTTTTAAATCCGTCATTTGCGCACGAATACTTTTCTCAATATTTTCCAGCTCTAAAATACGGTCTTCTAAAGTGTCGGTTGCTTTATAAATACGTTTAATACTTTCTAAACGGCGACGCAATTGCAGTTGATGCTCACGCACTTGCGATTCCATTGGCGCAATCACCGCTTTTAACCAGTTTTCTACATCACGGTTTGCCACTTCGTACACATGAATCACGCGGCTAGCCAAGGTTTCAAAGAATTTAGTCGTTAATGTCATTTTTTCGTTAGCAATCATATTAAACGCGGTATTAAATTGCTCTTTGTAAGCGCGCTCTAATTTGGCTAATTCTTTTTGATAACGTAAAGTAGAAAAAGCTGGCGGCTCTGATTTGCGCAAGCCATGCTCTTTGCTGAACTTGTCGTACATCACATCCATCATTTTCTTAATTTCATCAATTTGCGTATCAGATGAAACCAAACGGCCTTTTAAATCCAAGAAAAAATGATCCATTGCTTCGCGAATGGTTTTGGTAAAGCTGGCTTTAACCATGGTTTCGCGCGTAGTGTGAACTTGTAGTTTAAGCGCTTCCATACCCAATAATGTGAATAGCTTATTAGTTTGTTGCGAAAACACGCTGCGCAAGGCTTGAAAGCGTTGCAAACCTTTTTCAAAGTTTTCTTTGTCCACTTTCACTTTGTTCATCATGTGTTCAACAACGTCTTCATTCTTGCCGCGTAAGCCGCGCAATTCATCCAGTTGTTCAACCACACCTGTTACACGCGATTCCAAAATCATATTGGAATTAGCGATTAAATCTTCAATTTCGTTCTTGGTGTTATCGCGAACGATTTCTTTTTTAGACGGAATCAATTCATCGGACAACGCTTTTTCAAGCTCTGGCAAACGGCTTTGCGCTAACAACGCTTCATCACCATTAATTTTAGCTAGCAAGCCTTTTTGTGCCGATGTTGGGAAAATTTGATTATTTTCCAAACCCAATAACTCAGCGCTCACCCTAACTTGTTTAGCGATTTCTTTTTCAATATCGGCTTCGTTTTTTAATTCATCCCACAAGCCGTCAATTTTATTTAATACGGCTAAACGGCCTTTTTGTTTCCAGCGTGTGCCGCTAATATATTGACGCCACACGTCAATTTCAGATTTCGTCACACCAGTATCGGCGGCTAGAATAAACAATACCGCATGTGCGTTTGGCAACATGTTTAAGGTTAGTTCTGGCTCAGTACCAATGGCGTTTAAACCTGGTGTGTCTAAAATCACCAAGCCTTGTTCTAACAATGGGTGCGGAAAATTAATCATGGCATAACGCCAGCAAGGAATATCAATGCTGCCGTCTTTGTTCAAACTCATGGCATCGTCAGCACTGTTTGGATCAAAAAGACCAAATTTTTCAGCGTCTTCTGCCGTTACACGTTTGGTACTGCTCACCTCTTTAAACGCGGCAACCATGCTATCGTTATTATCGACATTAAATTCAACCACTTTCCATTCGTCTGGATAGCGTTTGTACTCAGTTGTGGTGGCATCTGATGAGCGCGTTTCAATCGGCAACATGGAAATCGAAGTCGGTTTTGAAGCGTCATAAAGCAACTCGGTTGGGCACATGGTGGTGCGGCCGGCGCTTGATGGCAACAAACGTTGACCATAATCAGCAAAGAAAATAGCGTTAATTAACTCAGACTTACCGCGCGAAAATTCAGCTACAAAAGCCACATTTAACTTATCTTCACGCAAGCGCTCTAATAAATTAGTGATGCGCTGATCAATTTGCGCATCGTTTAGCTCTTGCTCATTTAGCCAGCTGCGATAATCGCAAATGCTATCAACCAACGCTTTCCGCCATTCGGAATACGCTGCAAATTGATGCGCTAGTTTATTTTCTGCCATTGTCGTCCCCACGCCTTGCGTTTAATAAGCTGTGTTTAATTATAAAATCAGATGCATTATTTAATCCGTTAAATAATGTAATCAGTTTAATAATTTAATTAAAAGTGCATTATTAAATCGCTACAGTAAATCGCTTACAGAATTTTGATTGATTAGCCTAAATTCAGCCTCTTTATACGTGAATCAACTGTATCACAACATTGATAATATTTAAATTTATCAACGCTATTATAGAGTTGAATTGATTTAGTTTCTGATGAAAGGCTAATTTTCAGTCATAAACGGTTAATTGATTAAAAAAGTTGTGGTTAAAACCGCTAATTAGCAAGCCGCAATCCATGTTCTGTTATCATTATTATCTGATTTATTAAGCCCATTTGCAATGACCAATACCAGCCAACAATCACCACGCCCAATTGATATTCGCCTGCATCAAGCATCCCGATTATTGGAAATAAAATTCGATAACAATACCGAATGCAAACTCTCGACTGAATTTTTGCGCGTCTACTCGCCCTCTGCCGAAGTGCGTGGCCACGGCGCAGGGCAAGAAACGCTGCAAATTGGCAAAGAAGAAGTGAATATCAGCGCTATCGAACCTGTAGGCAATTACGCAGTCAAGCTAGTGTTCACCGATGGCCATGATACTGGCTTATATTCGTGGGATTATTTATACGAAATGGCCAGCAATTACGAAGCCATGTGGCAAGATTATATGGCCAAGCTTGAAATGGCTGGGCACAAGCGCAAGCCGATTGTTTAGGAAATTAATATGACCGAAAAAACCACGCATTTTGGCTTTAAAACCATTAGCGAACCCATTAAACAGCAAAAAGTGGGCGAAGTATTCCATTCTGTTGCCAGCAAATACGATGTGATGAATGATGTCATGTCGGCTGGTTTACATCGCGTTTGGAAACGTTTTGCGGTGGATGTAAGCGGCGTTAAAGCTGGCGATAAAGTGTTGGATATTGCAGGCGGCAGTGGCGATTTATCTAAATTATTCGCCCAAAAAGTCGGCGCAACGGGCGAAGTAATATTAACCGATATCAACGCATCCATGCTTGCCGTTGGGCGCGACCGCATGATTGACGCGGGATTAAGCGTACCAGCCATGCAATGCAATGCGGAACAATTGCCGTTTGCCGATAATAGTTTTGATTGCGTGATTGTGGCGTTTGGCCTGCGCAATATGACACACAAAGACGTGGCATTAAAAGAAATGCAGCGTGTATTAAAAGTGGGTGGCAGGCTATTGGTTTTAGAATTCTCAAAAGTGTGGCAGCCTTTAGAAAAATTGTATGACGTCTATTCATTTAAACTTTTGCCTTTTATGGGCAAATTAATCGCCAAAGATGCCGAAAGCTATCAATACTTAGCCGAAAGTATTCGCATGCATCCAGACCAAGAAACGCTGAAACAAATGATGATGGATGCTGGTTTAAGCCAAGTGGATTACCACAATTTAAACGCTGGCGTAGTTGCGTTACACAAGGGCTACAAAACCTAGCGTTTACACTATGTTAAAACCATTAATCACCCGATTTTTACAGCACATTACTAATCAAAATAATTGGTCGCGACCCTATTTGGCGCCTTTTGCCGGCAAAGTTGTGCAGTTTGATTTCTCGCTAGTTAAAGCGCATTTAATTATCTTAGAAGATGGCAGTTTAAGTTTGGCCGGTGATACAGCCATAGCCGATGCGGTGATTCATTTGCCGCCCAGCTTAGCCATGCGCTTAATGGCGCAAGACGAATCGGCAAAGATGCAGATTGAAATTGATGGCGATACGCATTTGGCCACCGAATTAAGCAAAGTATTGCAGCAAATGCGCTGGGATATTGAAGAAGATTTAAGCCATTTGATGGGTGATATTGCCGCCAATAAAGTAGTGGCTGGTAGCCAAAAAATAGCGCAAGAAACCAAACTACAAACTGTCAATTTAGCCGAAATGTTAAGCGAATATTGGCAAGAAGAAAAATTAGTAATTGCCAAAAAATGGCAAGTTGAAAAATTTGTTCAAGATGTAGATAACCTTAAAAGCGATATAGCGCGCTTTGAAAAAAAACTGCAAAAGCTAAGCAAAACAGCCAATAACTCTGCAGAAAGCCACACTGATTAATGCATTATTTCCGCCTACTCATCATTATTTTCATCCTGCTAAAATTTGGGTTAGATGAATTTATTGCTGACCACATTAATTTTAAGCCGCTGCACAAACTCATTAAAGTATTGTTTTTTTGGCGCAACAACACGCTATCAAGAGGTGTGCGTTTACGTTTAGCCTTAGAAAATCTAGGGCCATTGTTTGTTAAATTTGGCCAAATGTTATCCACAAGGCGTGATTTATTAGCGCCAGACGTGGCGAATGAGCTGGCAAAACTGCAAGACCAAGTGCCACCTTTTGCGTTTGTAGAAGTACAAAAAAGCATTGAAGCCGCGTTTGATTTGCCGCTAATCCAAGTGTATAGCCAATTTGAAACGGTGGCCGTTGCCAGCGCATCGGTTGCGCAAGTGCATTTTGCCTTATTGCCAGATGGCCAGCCAGTGGCGGTAAAAGTATTGCGGCCTGGCATCGCAAAAGTCATTCATCAAGATTTGCAATTGTTAAAATCGCTGGCTTGGTTACTGCAAACATTATCTAGCGAAGGCAAACGTTTAAAACCATTAGAAGTGGTTGAAGAATTTGCGCGCCATACCAAGCACGAGCTGGATTTAACATTAGAAGCGGCTAACTGCAGCCAATTAGCACGCAACTTCGCTCAAAATGAAAAAATGCGCGCTAAATTGCTGATACCCGATGTGTATTGGGATTACTGCCGCAAAGATGTGATGACCATGCAGCGCATGTATGGCACGCCCATTAGCCAGATTGATGTGCTGCGCGCCAAGGGAATTGACATTACCAAGCTGGCGCATGACGGCGTTGAAATATTCTTTACGCAAGTGTTTCGTGATGGGTTTTTTCATGCCGATATGCATCCGGGCAATATTCAAGTGGCAGACGATGGGCCAGATAAAGGCAAATACATTGCTTTAGATTTTGGCATTATGGGTAGCTTAAGCGATACCGATAAATACTACCTTGCGCGCAATTTCTTGGCCTTTTTTAATCGCGACTATCGTGATGTGGCGATTGCGCATATTGAATCGGGCTGGGTACCAAAAGACACCAATACCGATGAATTAGAAACCGCCATTCGCGCCATTTGTGAACCTATTTTTGATAAGCCGCTGAAGGATATTTCATTTGGCCGTACTTTATTAAGCCTATTTCAAATGTCGCGCCGATTTGGCGTGGTGATTCAGCCGCAGCTGGTTATGTTGCAAAAAACGCTACTCAATATTGAAGGGCTAGGCCGTGATTTAGACCCGAATATTGATTTGTGGCAAACCGCCAAGCCGTTCTTAAAACACTGGATGAGCGAGCAAGTGGGCTGGCGCAGCATGGTCAATACATTCAAAAAAGAGCTGCCGTTTATTTTAAAAAATACGCCACAAATGCCGCGCTTGGTGCACCAATTTTTAAATCAGCAAACACATGCCGAGCAAGATATGCCCATGCGCGAAACCATGGATGCGCTGATTAAAGCGCAGCAAAAGCAAGCACGTTGGCAAAAAAGGTTAACCTTGGTTATTGCTGTTTTACTTGTGTTACAAATCGCCACGCTTGTTGCTTTTAGTTTTAAGTTTATTTAAATTTGAGGGTTTAATCCGATGATAAAAATAGGTTCTTACTTAACGCTTGGTTTATTTTTAGTATTTTCAAATGTGCTTATTGCACAGGATTTAAATCCGACTAGCTTGTGGAAAACCATTGATGACAAAACAGGTAAGCCGCGCTCACTTGTCCGCATTAATGAAAGCAACGGTGAATACAGCGCCACTATTGAAAAAGGCCTGTTAACAACGGATGTTAATGAAGCGATTTGCGATAAATGTACGGATGAACGTAAAAATCAAAAATTGATCGGCATGACGATTGCCAAAGGGCTTAAAAAAAATGGTCCTCAATACGATGGCGGCGAAATATTAGACCCAGATAACGGCAAAATTTACCGCTGCAAAATGAAGCTAGATGAAACTGGCAATAAGTTAGAAGTGCGCGGCTTTATTGGCATATCGTTGCTGGGCCGTTCACAAATTTGGAATCGGGTTGAGTAATCTAATATTCACCCATTATTAAGGCTAAAAGTTGTGCTGATTTGGTTTGTTGTCGTTTATCTTGCCATTTCTATTGGCATTGGCCTAGTTGCCGCTACCCGCGTCCATAATACAAAAGATTATGCGGTAGCCGGCCGCCACTTGCCTTTGCCAGTGGTTATGGCCACCGTTTTTGCTACTTGGTTTGGGGCGGAAGCAGTATTTGGCGTATCGGCCACTTTTGTGAAAGAAGGCCTAAATGGTGTGGCGGCAGATCCATTTGGCTCTAGCATGTGCTTAATTATTGCCGGCTTTTTCTTTTCGACTCAGTTGTACAAACTCAATATCATCACGCTGGGTGATTTTTACCGCATGCGTTACAACCGTACAGTTGAAGTACTAACCACCATCGCCATCGTTGTATCGTACTTAGGCTGGGTAGCCGCGCAAATCAAAGCCTTAGGCTTAATCTTTAATATGATTACGCATGGCGCCATCAGTGAAGAAATGGGCATGATTATTGGAATGGCAATCGTGCTCACCTACACAACATTAGGCGGCATGCTATCAGTAGCCGTATTGGATTTTGTGCAAATGATTGTGGTGATTGGCGGCCTGCTATACATCGGCAGCATTGTATCTGGCATGACAGGCGGCGTAGCGCCAGTGATAGAGCACGCCAGAGCCGCTGGCAAGCTAGATTTTTTTCCAAAAGGTAGCGATATTTGGGTGTGGATTACCTTTTTGGGCGGCTGGGTCACCATGATGTTAGGCAGCATTCCACAGCAAGACGTTTTCCAGCGCATCACTTCAGCCAAAAGTGCAAAAATCGCGCTTTGGGGCTCAATTTTAGGTGCCAGCGTTTATTTCTGCTTTACCTTTGTGCCCATGTTTATTGCCTATTCCGCCACCTTAATTGACCCCGCTGTATTCGGTAAATTGGTATTAGAAGACTCTCAACGCGTATTGCCAACATTGGTATTAACGCACACACCACTGTTGGCACAAGCGATATTCTTTGGCGCGGTATTATCCGCCATCATGAGCTGTTCATCCGCCACCCTACTCGCGCCATCGGTTAGTTTTGCCGAAAATATTATTAAGGCTTTTGTACCCACTATGAATGATGTGGAGTTTTTGCGGGTAATGCGGATATGCTTGGTTGGATTCGCATTGTGTGTGCTGGTGTACGCATTAAATTCTAATTTAAGCATATTCGGCATGGTTGAATCCGCCTATAAAATCACGCTTGCAGGTGCGTTTATACCGCTTATTTTTGGTGTATTTTGGAAACACTCAACCAGCCAAGGCGCACTATTCGCCATTATCGGCGGCATTGGCAGCTGGTTAATCATTGAGTTAACACTAGGTGAAAAAAGCCTAGTTCCGCCACAATTAATAGGCTTGGCGGTAAGTACGGCAGGTATGATTATTGGCTCATTATTGCCACAGAAATTTGGCGTAGTTTATATGCACGAAGGTTAATGCTGCTTCAGTTTCATTTGGCCTCATACTCAGCCAATGACCGTTGCAAAATTTCAAGCCGCTTTTCATGCATTTTTTTATGCGTCATATTACTGACCGAATCTACACAAGCATTACTTAAACTCATAAGAGTTTGTTTATTTTGAATAATTTCAATTAACTTATTTTTCAAACTTTCTAAATCACCTGTTTTGAAAAAATAACCTGTTTTTTGATCTTCAACACATTGCATTAAACCGGCTGTATCGGCGCATAAAACTGGTAAAGCCTGAGAAAACGCATCAAAAACATTTCTAGGTTGCTCATCCGATAAACTAGGGATTACCATCAAATCGTAATCATGTAACAAGTTAAAAAAATCAGGACCGTAATTTACCGTGCCGCAAAGTTTAATATGTGCTTGCTTTTTGTTTGCCTGAATAAGCTGTTCACATTCATGCAACAATGCGCCATCGCCAATAATGTCTAAGGACAGCTGATAACCATTATCAAGCAAATCACTCACGGCTTTAATCAGCAGCAATATGCCTTTTTCAAACACTAATCGGCCGACAAATATTAGCTTGATAGGCGCATTTACGCTTTGCGATTTAGATTCAAGCAAACGATTCAATACGTTAGGATTAATAATATTATCCGCATCAATCCAAGTGGCCGGAATTACATAGCCTTTATGCTGCTGATTGTCCAATAAGGACTTTTTGTAGGCCTCTTGTGTAAACGTACTTAAATCGGCACGCTGCACACACCATTTATTGATAAACTCACAAATATTGGCATGTAGTTTTTGTTTGAAGCTACCCTTACGCCCTTCAGGAATGCGCCAAAAAGCGGATTCTACGTTAATAAAATGAAAACGCTTTTTAAACATCAGCATAGGACTAATAATCCATGCTTCTGGAATTGGCCAGCCCGCAACCGCACTATGAACAATTTGGGCTTTTTTAACCTCTTGCCAGATGATACTGATTGTTTTAGGCAACATGCGTAAAGCATGTAATGTGTTTTTAGGCTTGTCTATCATCACAAAACGTACGTTTTTTAAGGCGGGATTATTGTCGATGCTTACCGCATCCGCGTATGGCGTTTCATCAGAGAAGTATGAAATAAGCGTTAGGTTTTCAATGTAGTTAGCGTGCTCAATTAAATCTTTAGCCCAAGCCATCGAAATACACAGTGAATTATTGGCATTACGCATGCAGGGCACAGAAAACAGCACCAATAAATAAGGTTTTGATAATGTAGATTGATGCATTTTTAATTTGACCAATTTTGAGTAATATAAAGTATTAGCGAAGCTGACACTTTTCGCAATAAAAAGTAGAGCGTTGCCCTAAACGAATGTTTTTAATGGTGCTGGCGCATACCTTACATAACTCACCTGCACGTCCATACACAAAATATTCTTGTTGAAAGTAACCAGGGTTGCCATCGG
>JAYWCF010000252.1:0-3850 GCA_043780715.1 Methylotenera sp.
ATATTATTCTATTTATAACGTTTTAAAGCCTGTTTTATTGTAAATAAAGCTTATGCTTAACTACTAATTTTTAATATTCGTTAAAACTTATTTTTTATAGGTTTTAACGCCATCTGCCGTTGCTAATAACAGCACATTAGCAGGACGCGCCGCGAATAAACCGTTAGTCACTACGCCTACAATTTGATTCACTTTAGATTCAAAAGCCACTGGGTCGCTAATGGTTAAGCCATGCACATCTAAAATCACATTGCCATTGTCTGTTGTGAAATCGCGCAATTTTGGTTGGCCGCCCAATTTCATTAATTCACGCGCCACATAGCTTTTTGCCATCGGTAATACTTCTACCGGTAGCGGAAACTTACCCAAAACTGGTACATATTTTGTTTCATCACAAATGCAAATAAATTGCTTGGCAACCGCGGCAACGATTTTTTCGCGCGTTAATGCACCACCGCCACCTTTAAGCATATGTAAATGTTCGGTAATTTCATCCGCGCCATCCACATAAATATCCAATTGGTCAACGCTGTTTAAATCAAACACCTCAATGCCATGGGCGCGTAAACGTTGTGCGGTGGCTTCACTGCTGGCAACGGCGCCGTCAATTTTGTGTTTAACTTTTGCTAATTCTTCAATAAAAAAGTTGGCGGTAGAGCCTGTACCCACGCCAATAATGCCACTTTTTACATATTCAACGGCTGCTTTTGCCACTTGTTGTTTTAATTCGTCTTGCGTCAATGCCATTTTGCCTAAATCCTTTATAATGTAATTACCTAACCAATTCAATACTATACACTGCGCCAGCGAACTTAAAAACTGGTCAGTTTAAAAATAAATACCTATAAAAAAGCATGACTACTGATTATCAAAGCAAAATAGAAAACTCGCGCGTTTACGACGTGGCAAATAAAACGCCTTTAGAGTTTCAACCCAATTTATCGGCGCGCATTGGCAACCGCGTGTTGCTTAAGCGCGAAGATATGCAGCCAGTTTTTTCATTTAAGCTGCGCGGCGCTTATAACAAAATGGCTAATTTGCCTGTTGATGCGCTTAAACGCGGTGTGATTTGCGCCAGCGCTGGCAATCATGCGCAAGGTGTTGCGTTAAGCGCGCAAAAGCTAAATTGCCGCGCGGTGATTGTTATGCCAACCACGACGCCGCTCATTAAAATTAACGCTGTAAAAGCGCGCGGCGCTGAGGTTGTGCTGTTTGGTGATAGTTATTCAGATGCCTATGTGCACGCCTTGGTGCTTGAGAAATCAGAGGGTTTAACCTTTGTGCATCCTTATGATGACCCAGATGTGATTGCTGGCCAAGGTACGATTGCGCTAGAAATTTTGCAAAGCCATCCAGAGCCGATTGAGGCGATATTTTGCTGTGTGGGCGGCGGCGGTTTGCTGGCAGGTATAGCGGCCTATGTAAAAGCGGTGCGGCCAGAAATTAAAGTGATAGGCGTAGAAGCCAAAGATGCCGAAGCCATGACTGAGTCGCTAAAATTGGGCGAACGCGTGATGTTAGACCAAGTGGGCTTGTTTGCCGATGGCGCCGCCGTTAAGCAAGTGGGTGAGCACACGTTTAAATTGGCGCAACAATTTGTCGATGAAATGATTGTGGTGGATAACGATGCGATTTGCGCCGCCATCAAAGACGTGTTTGAAGATACGCGCAGCATTTTAGAGCCAGCAGGCGCCTTAGCCACAGCGGGCATTAAAGAATACGCCAAGCGTAATAATATTACTGGCAAGACTTTAGTAGGCATTGCCTCTGGCGCTAATATGAATTTTGACCGCCTACGCTTTATTGCAGAGCGCGCCGAGATTGGCGAAAAGCGTGAAGCGGTGTTGGCGGTGACCATTCCTGAGCAAGCGGGTGCGTTTAAAACGTTTTGCCGATTGCTGGGCGACCGCAATATTACCGAATTTAACTATCGCTATTCTGACCCTGTTAAAGCGCATATTTTTGTGGGTGTAGCGATTGCCGATCCAGCAGAATCTGTAAAACTGGTGCAAGATTTGCAATCGCATGGCTTGCCAGCGTTAGATTTAACAGATAACGAAGTAGCCAAATTGCACTTACGCCACTTGGTTGGCGGCCATGCGCCACAGGCCGAACATGAAGTGGTATTTCGCTTTGAGTTCCCTGAGAAACCGGGCGCGCTGATGAAGTTTTTAGATACGATGGGGCATGATTGGAATATTAGTCTGTTTCATTACCGCAACCACGGTGCCGATTTTGGCCGCGTACTAGTGGGCATGCAAGTGCCACCCAATAATCAAGCCGAATTTGCAGCATTCTTACAAAACTTGGGCTACCCGTATTGGGATGAAACGCAGAATCCTGCTTATCAATTATTCTTGGGTTAAATAATCAGCGTTAAATAATCACGCTTAAACAATAGCGGTATTTGATTGTATACAGCCACCAATTTGGCTGTATACAATCAGCCTTGGTTTGAACTAAAAATAACTATCTGTTTCTATTGATTTTACCTGTGTATACTAATGAGTATACTTTTTGTTTATGTATCAATAGTATTAACTACCAATACGAATTCTTTGGAGATTTGGAATGAAACTAACCTTTAATAAAACCCGTATCAGCTTGGTTTTGATTGCCTTAATAGCAGGTTTAACCGCATGTAATAAAGAAAAAGCAGCAGAGCCTAAATTAGATGAAACGGCAGCGCAACCAGCCGCCAAACAAGCTGTTGCGTCTGCTGGCTTGGCTTATGTAACTAGCCAAGATGCCAGTGTGAGTATAATTGATTTGGCCAGCATGCAAGTGGTTAAGCAGCTGGATATTAAAGCGGTTTCGCCACGTGGTTTGGGCGTAACGGATGACGGCAAAAAATTAATTGTGGCGACGCGCGAAAACGAAAGCATTTCGGTAATTGATACCGCTACAGGTGAAGTATTGCAGCAAATTAAAGTGGGTAAAAACCCTGAGTTTGTGCGCGTAAGCGGCAATTTTGCTTATATTTCTTCTGAACCAAGTGCAAAAGGTGGCCCGCCACCAAAGCCCGGTGCTAAAGAAGAGAATGACAATGACGAAGAAAAAATCCCTGCAAAAATTTCAATGGTGGATTTAACCAAAGGTGAAAAAATCCGCGAAATTACCGGTGGACCAGAAACAGAAGGCATTGAGTTTTCGGCTGATGGTAAGCAGTTGGTGATTACCAACGAAGCCGACAACACAGTGACTGTGCATGATATTGAATCAGGCAAATTAGTTAAAACCATTAAAACGCATGAACTGGGCGACAGACCACGCGGCATTAAAGTATCGCCAGATGGCTTAACCTATTTGGCAACACTAGAATACGGTAATAAATTTATGGTGTTGGATAAAGATTACAACTTGGTACGCACGGTGGATACCGCTGAAACGCCCTATGGCATTGCATTTGACAAAAAAGGTGAGCGCATTTTTGTTGCCACAAACAAAGCCAAACTGCTGCAAGTATTTGATGCAAAAACCTATGAAAAAATCAAAGAAATCCCAACTGGTAATCGTTGCTGGCACTTTACGTTTACACCTGACGACAAACAAATCTTGTTGGCTTGCGGTAAATCAGACGCAGTTTATGTGATTGATGCAGAAAAATTAGAAGTGACCAAGCAAATTGAAGTTAAAGGTATGCCATGGGGCTTGGTAACATACCCAAAAGCCATGGGTAGTTTAGATAATCCTTAGTTATAGAGTAGGCCAATTCAAATAAAAGCCCACAATTGCGGGCTTTTATTATTTTAACTTATTGTTAATTAAATCTTACTTTTTAAGGTGGTTTGGTTTTAAGCAGATTTACTATATAAATTAATTGTTGGAATGCCTTATATTTTTAGTAGAT
>JAYWCF010000253.1:0-3833 GCA_043780715.1 Methylotenera sp.
CCATCAATTCGGTATTTAACCGCCAAACCGGTGTTGGAGCATTCCAAATGAATATCGCTGGCGCCTACTTTTAGCGCGTCATACAAGGTGGAATTGATTAATTTAATAATCGGATTGGTGTCTTCGTTAATCGATTTTAACGATAGTTGCGCCACGGCTTCATCAGCATCGGCGCTGGTACTATGCGTACCTTCATGCAAGCCATCCATGGCGCGCATGGTTTCTTCATGCTTGGCCAAAAAGGCGGAAATATCGCTGCGATGCGCCAAGCGCCAAGTGCAAGGCTGCTTAACAGCTTCTAGCGCCCACTCTTGCAAGCTTTCATTAAACGGGTCGGCAAACACCAGTATTAGGTTTTTATTGGGCTGGGTTTCTGCAAAATCAGCATCGGCGTAGAATGCCAAACACTCTTTTTGCTGGGCGGTGGCAAATGGAATCACCTCAAATGCCGCTGTCATGCCGTGCAGTTCTTTCATGCTAATTTCGCTGTAATGCAAGGTGGCACTTAGCCGCTGCAAAAACGGCTCTTGTGCATCGCCTGTTAATTCTTCTAGCACTTCAATAGCGCGCCTTTGTTGCAGTTGCGCTTGCAATTTTGCTTGCTTGATTTGGCTAGCACTAATCAAATCTAAAGCCATTATTTGTGGCATATTCACTATTGCACACTCCCCGCTAGCTCAAAAATCGGCATATATAACAGCAACACCACCACGCCAATCACCAAGCCAATAAACAGCATTAAAAGCGGCTCAAAAAGTTTGGTAAACCATTCTATCCAGCGCGATAATTCTTCATCGTAAAAGGCTGCCACGCGTTCCATCATGTCGCCAATTTTTCCGCCACGCTCACCCACACGCAGCATGCGCAGGGCCACTGGCGTGGTTAATCCTGCTTGTTCCATGGCGGTTGAAACGGGCTGGCCTTGCTGAATTGCTAGTGTGGCGCTTTGCATATTGGCTTTTAAAGATATATCCAATAATCCAGCCACCGAACCCAAAGCCGCCACAATCGGTGTGCCACCTTTTAATAACATACCCAGCGTACGATAAAATCTGGCCAATTGAAAAATGCGTAGCCGCTCACCAACGGCCGGTATGCGCCAAAACTGTTGCATGAGCCACTTTCTAACACTGGCTTGGCTTAGCGCGTAGATAATGGCTGCTAAACTGGCGGCTATTGCCATTAAAAAGGTTTTGCCGTGGTTCTCTAAAAACACGCCCCATTGCAATAATAATTGCGATAAAAACGGCAAGTTACTGCCGGTATCTTCATAAATCTGACTGAACTTTGGCACCACAAAACCCATTAAAAAGAAAATCACCAAGCCACCTACGGCAATTAATAAAATCGGGTAAATCGATGCGCTGATGATTTTCTTTTTGACTAAGCCAATTTGCTGCTCATAACTGACATAGCGGCCAAGCGATTCAGCCAAATCGCCGGTTTTTTCGCTGGCGCGCACGGTGGCAACATATAAAACGGGGAATATGGTGGGCTGCTGTTCTAAGGCGGTAGAAAATGTTTGACCTTGGTAAAGCGCCTGCAATAAAGCATCTAGCGCTGTTTTAACTTGGCTGCGCGATTCTTTTTCGGCCAGCGTTTCAATTGATTCAACCAGATTTAAGCCTGCCTCCAGCAAGGCCAAAAGCTCTTGACTAAACAAAGCTAAGGGGAATTTTTTGCCTGTTTGCAGTTTAAATTGCAGCGTTTGTGAGCTAACAGCAATAGGCGTATAGCCCTTAGCGCGCGCCTGCGCTTTCGCCTCTTCGGCGTGCTGGGCCACAATATTGAGCAGCGCCATTTCTTTGCCACGCACCGCTTTAACTTGGTATTCCATTAGCTAATCATCCATTGGCATTTATTGATGGATAAATTACCAACTCAACACATCTTGATCATCGGAAGTGCCGCCCAATTGGCCATCTTTACCCAACGTAAATAAATCATAATCGCCATGTTCACCTGGTGATTTATAAAGATAGGGCTTGCCCCAAGGGTCGTTTGGAATATTCTTTTTAAGGTAAGAACCTGCCCATTTAGGCACATTGCCCGGGTTTTTATACAGCGCCGCCAAACCTTGCTCGGTGCTTGGATATTGCCCCACATCAATACGATATTGATCTAAGGCCAAACCCAATGACTCTAGTTGCGCAGCTGCCGTTTTAGTCTCTGATTTACCAATTTGGCTAAATAGCTTTGGCGCGGCAATACTGGCTAAAAGGCCGATAATCACAATCACCACCAAAAGCTCTAGCAGAGTAAATCCTTGATTTATAATGCGTTTATGGCCAAGTAAAAATGATTTAGACATGATAATGGCGTTACCAAAAATTAATGCAAGATGACAATTTTAGTCAATCTTGTTTTCAGTAAAATTGCAGTTTTGTGACAGTTTTGTCACAAAACTATTTAAACAAAACTATTTAAACAGCTGCCATTAAATTTTTAGTTGCGCGTAATTCATTGGGTAAATCACTTTTTCGCGCGCGTCACTCCAAATCAAATCGCAAGTGTCATCATCCACATGCATCATGCGGCCTGTTTTATCCACACAATATTCACCGCACACAATCATTTCCACAAAGCTATAATCTTGTCCAACGCGCGTATATTCAAACAACACGCTGCGCTCTACCTTGCCGCCGCGCTGCACATGGCAACCATCGCTTATCCAAGTTGGGCCAATAATTTGCGTGCCTTTATCAATACGCGCGCCAGAACCGATATACACTGGGCCTTCGATATGGGTGTTTTCCCAATCGATATGCACATTTAAACCTACCCAAACGCCAGGCCTAATTTGCCTGCCGGGCATTTGCATACTGGGCACTTCGTTGCGCATTACTTGCTGCATCACTTCCCAATAATCGCTCACTAGGCCAATATCAATCCAATTAAAAGGCTGATTAATGGCGTAAAACGGCAAGTTTTTTTGCACTAATAATGGAAATAAATCAGAGCCAATATCAAACGTGCTGCCAGAGGGAATTAAGTTAATCGCTTCTGGCTCAAAAATATAAATACCAGTGCTGGCTAAATTAGAGCGCGCTTCGGCTTGAGCAGGCTTTTCTTGAAATGAAATAATTTTGCCGTCATCATCGGTGACCACAATGCCGTAGCCAGATACTTTATCCATCGGCACTTCTTTGGCCACCAAACTCACCAACGCGCCTTTGCGTTTATGCTCGGCCACGGCGGCCGTTATATCTAAATCAATAATTGCATCGCCACAAATCACAATGGTAGTTTCATCAAAAAAGCCACCAAAATCTTGAATTTTGCGCATGCCGCCAGCTGATCCAACAGGGCTGGGGATGATTTGACCATTGCTAATATCGCCTTCAAACGAATAGCCAATATGCATGCCAAAACGCTGACCATCGCCAAAATATTGCTGAATTTTTTCGTGTAAATAACTCACATTCACCATTACCTCGCGCACATCGTGCTTGGCTAAATCCTCAATTAAATAGGCCATTACTGGCTTACCTAATAAAGGAATCATCGGCTTTGGTAATTCATAGGTGAGCGGTCGCACCCTAGTGCCCTTGCCAGCGGCTAAAATCATGGCTTTCATGGTTTGCTTTCGTTTTAATTTTTATGATTTCAGAGTATAAATTTGAAATATTAAATAATGATGACGCTAGAAAAATGGTGAAGGAAGTTTGGCGCAAAAAAAGCGGCTAAAAAGCCGCTTTTTAAAACCAAAAAAACTTAAGACTTTTTACGGCTTGAAAAACCCAATAACATTAAACCAGCAGCCAGCATGCTGACCATTTCTGGCTCTGGCACCGGTGAAATTACAGGCTTGCCAATACTGGCGTTACTCACAG
>JAYWCF010000254.1:0-3788 GCA_043780715.1 Methylotenera sp.
TTACCGTTTTAAGCAACGTAAAAGTCGCGCTCAACATGACAAGAAGGTGGAAACAATTGGACGCTGATTAGTGGAAAGTTTTACACGCTGTTTGACAATTAAAGATAACAAAACGCGCCGTACAGCATTTATAAATTTGCACACAAATCATTATCGTGCAATTTACTTGCAATTATTTAAATGCAATTAACGTGCCAGCAATAAATTCAGGCAACAAAAAAGCACATTACCATATTGTGCAATGTGCTTAACGGGCTTTTAAAGAAGTAGCTTACTTTACTTTTTAATCAGCTCTTTCACAATCTGGTATTGATTACCAATTTTTTCAAACTGCAGCTCTTTGCTTACTTTATCAGCAAAGCCTTTACTAGCAATGCGTTTAGCATTACACACTTGGCAGCTTTTACCATTTTTTGCATTTTGTAATTTATAAGTGGTAATTGAATAATCTTGATCAAATGCGGCCAGCGCTTTATCGCCAGTGCATGTCACTTGCAAATTGCTAATATCCACATTAATTTTGCCTGTAACCGATAAGCGACTTCTGCGTTGTTTGGCCCATTCTTCACGGCTTAACGGCGGCTCTGATTCAAACTTATCCGCATATAATTGGCTATAAGCATCATAATCTTTTTGGCGCCATGCTTTCACCCAATCATCCACACGACTGCTAATTATCTCGGTATTGCAACTGCTTGATGGCTTAATAATCGGTTTTATAATTTGTGACGATACGCTTAATGGTTTGGCATTGGCTAGTAACGCGGCTTTATCTACCGTTACTTGCGCTGGCGCAATTGCTTCACACACATTTGCCGCATCCATATAGGTTTCGCGCGTTACTTCTGGCAAGCCTTGGCGGGCCGATCCAATTTTATGCAACAACTCGCCTTGGCTTGCATAAAGCCGCGCGTAAGCCGCTTGAATATCGAAATCAGTATTAGTAAAACTACGTCTGGCTTGAAAATACTCATTTTCAGTGTCTAATAAATCCAACAAAGTGCGCTGACCAATTTCAAATTGCTTTCTATACGCTTCACGCGCACTTTCAATCGATTTTTGATGCAAATCACGGTACTTTAATTGCTCTTTAAATTGATTAATATCGTTATAAGCAATGGTGACTAATTGGCGCGTATCCACACAGGCTTTATCACGAAAATCATTGGCGGTATTTAGCTTTTCAACCGTTTGGCTAACAGAGGCTTTATCTGAGAATCCATTAAATAGATTAAAATTCATGGTTAATTCCAGCACATCAGCCGCATTGGTGCTGTTACGACCATCTGAACTGGTGCCTAAATTTTTGCGCGCCTGTAAATCTAATCGCGGCAAAAATCGGGCTTCTTTCGTTTTTACTTCATCGTGAGTCGCTTGAATATCTTCAATGGTGGATAGCAAATTTGGATTTTGCAAATAAGCTAAGCGCAATGCCTCTACTGGTGTGGCTTGCGTGCCTGATGCATAAAAATCGGGCTGTTCTAATGTTTCTGGTGGCAACTCGCCCAATAATCGCTGCATGCGTGCAGTCACATCATGTAAATTCGTTAATTCTGTCAGTAAATTAGCTTCAGCCAGAGCCAATCGCCCAGTGGCTTGTTCTAAATCAACACGACGTGCAACGCCAGCATCCACTCGCTCTTTAATTTTGTCAAACAACTGCTTATGCGTAATGTAATTGGTTTTTGCATATTCAGATAGTTGGCGAAACCGCAAAGTATCAATATAAGAACGCATAAATTCTAAGGTGACATCTTGCATGGCGGCTTGTAGTTCGTAATAGCGCACGCGCTTGGCATGGCCCAAACGATTCACTTCATTGGACGTTGCAAATCCATCAAAAATCATTTGACGCAACACTAACTCATTGTTAAATCTAGGAATTTGTGTACCGCTGCTATTTCGAATATTGTTGATATTTTCTTGGTTACGGTAGGTAGATTGGATGTCGGCCTTAGGTAAAAAACCACCTTTTACCAAATCCTGTTCATAGCCCGCACCTAAATAAGCATGATACTTAGACTGCACTTCTGGGTTAGATGAAATGGTTTTTTCAACCAGCTGTTTTAGCGGGACAATGGTTTCAGCATTAGCCACTAAGCCAGAACCAAAAATAGCAAATCCTAAAGCAATGTTTATAAAAACAGGTTTAATTGATAAATGCCTAATTGCCTTTATATTCACAATATCCATTATATTCATTATGTTATATGATTTTCCGCACATTCTACATCATATTAATTTTGAAGTGTCAAGTTCCTGCACTAATCGTATGCACACTTACTAATTTTTATGATTCTATCTTAACAATTCATTTAACTGCCAACCAATTACATGGTCTATAGTCACGTTATACAAAAGTATAAGGGCTAACTCTAACGAGCTAGCCCTTATAATCAGCACTAATTAATTAAATTTTACAAAACAACAAACGAATTAATAATCTTTTTTTAATCTTTATTCACCCGTATCAACTGAGTAATCCATTAATTTTGATATAAAACTTAAAGGTTAATCGGTAATCAATTTATTGTTATCAATTAAGCTTTGTAAAACTTGCAAGTCGCTAGTTGAAGCACCTATTAGATTAACGCCAACAAATACAATGTTTTGCACCGTATTACTAGTCACCGCTGCTGGCGGCGCGCCCACTGCATTGTTATCGCCAAATGCACCTGTTGAGCTGATGTACATGGTGGTGTTTCCGCCAGCAAACTGAAAGTGAACGTAATTATCAAGCGATGCCGCTGTATGTGCTTCGCCGGATAATAAATCTTTAATATCTAATACATCCCCACCCGCTGTTGCGGCGGCCATACCAAAGAAATTAATCGTATCAATAGCCGGCGTACCTGCTGTGCCAGCATCGGCCAATGACCATTGGAAAATATCCATAGATCCATCATCGGAACCACTGCCACCTTGCATAGTGTCATTGCCGGCGCCACCAATTAATTTATCTTGACCAAGGCCACCGGTTAGGTTGTCTGCTCCTGTGCCGCCAGAAATAACATCATTTCCGGCACCTCCTAATAAGGTGTCATTACCAGCGCCGCCAAAAATAGTATCATCTCCCGTTCCGCCCGTAATAGTATCATCGCTGCCTGCACCCCCCAGTGCATAGCCAGTGGTTCCTGAGCCAGCTACTAATGTTTTGTCTGAATCAAAAGTGACATTAACTGCTTGTGCTGTAGCTGTATCACCATCTGAATCTACACCTACCGCATTAAAAATTGTACTGATATCTTGTTTAATACTTTGTCCAGAGAGCGACGTTACCCCAAATCTATAACTGGTTGTAGCGGTACTAAGAGCGTCCGTGCTTAATTCAATTGAGGTGAATGTACCGCCCGTAAAGTTACTCGCAGTGAGCGTTAAGAAAATATCGCTACTTGTATTTTGACCCGCCAATGAACCACTACCCACTACATTACCCAATGCATCGTATGCGGTATAAAGCAATCTCTCACCCGCTTTAAGTGCATCTACATTTAGGGTAATGCCTGTCATTTTACTATCGAATGCAAGCTTTAATTTTTCTGTAATATCAACAAAGTTATTTGCAACCCCAAAATAGCCATTGCTGGTATTGACGGATGATGTAAGCCCCGCCACTGTAGCAGTGGTCGTCACATTAAAAGCTTTATTGCCATCACTAAAAGTAAGTGCTCCTGTGTTTCCTGCAGAAATACTACCGATAGTTGAAGATGTATAAACAGGCAAATCTAATGGCTTAAGTAGGTTAATACTGTAAGTTGAATTCAACATATTACCCGTCACCGTAAAAA
>JAYWCF010000255.1:0-3780 GCA_043780715.1 Methylotenera sp.
TGACCACTAGATTCTCTGGCAAATTATTTGTCAGAGAATTAGCTGTTATCTTAGTTGTGACTAAACTCATTGCTTAAGACTGCTTAAAGCAATCAGCACCCAAGCAACGAACAAGCCCAATTAAGCGTCAGCTGCAGGTGTTTCTACTGCAGCGTCTGCTGGTACTTCAGCAGCAGCGGCTTCGGCAGCTTTTGCAGCGGCGGCTTCTTCAGCGGCTTTTGCAGCTTCGGCGGCCGCTTTAGCATCGGCTTCAGCTTTCGCAGCATCAGCAGCGGCTTTAACTTTAGCAGCTTCTAATGCAGCGGCTTTAGCTTTTGCAGCATCGGCTTTAGCCGCATCTTTAGCTTTAGCAGCTAATGCCGCTTCTGGGCCTTTTGCAAATGTTTTAGCTAAACGTGCCACTGTGTCTGACAGTTGTGCGCCATTGCCTGTCCAAAAAGTGATGCGGGCTTCATCAATACGTAAGCCTTCTGCACCAGCTTTGGCCGATGGGTTGTAAAAACCAACGCGCTCAATAAAGCGACCATCACGACGATTGCGTGAATCAGCCACTACAACATTGTAAAATGGGCTCTTTTTAGAACCACCACGAGATAAACGAATCACTACCATAGCTATATTTCTCTTTAATAGAAAAGGTTATGCAGAAAGGCGCGGATTATACGTTAAAAACTAGAATCTTGACAAGCAAAATATTTAGTTCAACTACAAACCGTTAGCGATTTCTACGATATTCCAGCGCCAAACTCACCAGCTCGTGCTGTTTTTGTACATCCATTTTTTTAAATACATTTTTAATATATTGGCGCACGGTTTCGGCGCTAATACCCATTACTTCTGATACTTCTTTAGCACTTCTACGCTCGGTTAACAGCACCACGCATTCCACTTCGCGCCTTGATAGACCAAATTCAGCGCTTAAACGCTCGGTCCAAAACTCATAATTTAAACTTAAATCTTTAATTAATATCAGCACGCTGTAGCCATCGCGCCGTTCATCCAGCTGTTTATGCATGCGGCTTATGGATAAGTAATAGGGGCGCGGATGCTGAGTGCGATGAATATAAATACTAATGGCGTTATCTTGGCTGTGTTGCGCATCAATCGCGGCGCTAATTGCCTGCTGCAAACGCAGATTATCTGGCGCTAATTCAGCGGTTAGCTTTTGATTAGTGACTGTTAAACCATTTTGGTTTTTAAGTAATATTTCTGCGGCGTTAGAGGCAAATAAGACTTCTGCTCGGCTGGATACAATAATTAATGCTTGCCCCAAATGTGCCAAACCCTGTTCCAACATTTTAATACGCCAGCCATCATCTTGCTTAGCATCGTTGTTAATCATTTTTATTATTACCTTAATTTAAGCGTATCAATTGTCATGGCTAGCTTACTCTTGTGCAAAGGCATTTAAATTGCTTGATTCTTGTGCCAAATCATCATCATTGGCTTCAGAATTTATTTTTTCTTCAGCATTTATCGAATCATCTGTTGCTAGTTTAAACTCAAATCGAACATCGCTATAGCGTGCAATTGTGCCTGCTTGATTGGCTTGAAAGGTGTGAACAATAGTAGACGATAATATAGCTTGTGGCAACGTGCTTACAACGCCTGTAATTTGATTATCTTCATTCAATAATTGCACCCACTGTTGATTGGTTAAAGGGTCTAAATAGGCTTTGCGCAAATGATGCACAGGCGCCACAAATCGCTTATCGGTCAGCAAATCGTCCACGCTATTGGGTAAGGCCTTTAAGCCGTTGGGCGATAGCTGATAGTAGCTGGCAATTGCGCGCTCATATTGCTTGCCTACATACAGCCAATCTTGCTCTTTTTCACGCTTGAGTTGTGTGTCTTCGTTTTGCGTAACCACTGCCATACTCAGCGCAATCGCTGCCACCAAAAACAATACCGCCAAATAAGCCAAGCCTGTTTGTTTTTGATTGCAATAGGTTTGTGTATTAAAACGCATCATCTACCAACTGCTATAAGCCACGCCATTGCTATCTACCCCAGCCGCACCGCTAGTCACATCGTATACGCGGTTGGTGTTATCTGGCGTGCCGATTATTTGCCAAGTTTCAGCTGTTTCAGAAATGGGATCATCGGGAATAAAGCGTAAATATCGCTCTGCCACCAAGGTTTGTATTGTGGCGGGGTATACACCTTTGTCGGCATGATAATGATCAATCGCTTCGCGCATTTCTTTTAAATTTTGCTTTAATGCGGTTTCTTTAGTGCGCTGCAAGCCATCAAAATAGCGCGGCATGGCAATGGCAATAATGGTGGCAATCACCGCCATCACTACCATTAGCTCTATAAAAGTAAAGCCTTGCCAATTTTTATTTTGCCTATTACCAGTCACTATAGGCCACCCCATTAATCGCAATATCGTTGCTTAAGGAATAAACGTCATACACATCAGCACCTTCGCGCGGATAATCGGCATCGCTGGCATAACTGCGCTTACCCCATGTATCGGCTGGATGAATGGCGCGTTCTGCGGCTTGGTTGTTTAATGGAAACAGCGGGTCGGCAGGAATGCGCCTAATAAAGTACAGCTTTTGCTTATTGGGGCTAGTCATATCGTCTACCCCTTCGGCCAAAATTTCTAAACTAGGCGGGTAGCCACTATCGCCCACCGCCCTTTTAATTTTTCCAGCATCGGCCGCTGCTTTATAAGCATCAATCGCGGTGCGAATTTGGCGCAGGTTTTGCCTTAATTCGGTTTCTTTTTTGCGCTGAATATTTTTCTCTAAATACGGCGTTGCAACCGCCGCCAGTAGCGCCAGCATGGCGACCGAAAACACCATTTCAATATAGGAAAATCCGCGCGTTTTTTTCATGCTGTTTACTACTTTATCCACTCAGATTATTCACTAGCATTAGTAGCTGGAGGTGTCAGAGAACCGGGCAGCGCGCCACCGCCTAAAGAGAATCCTGCCGGCAACGGAATATTAATATTTTTTGGCGTTTCGTCTTTCGGTGCTGTTACGGCTTGCGCAGGTGCTTTTGGCACAATAAACGGTGTGCCGCCTTTTATAAGGCCTGGGGATGGCGCATTTCTGCCCGCCTGACCATCAGCGCCTGTCCAAATATCCGCTTCATGCGCTTCATAATTTTTGCGCGGACGAATTATGTGCGGCGTAATAGATAAGATAATTTCTGTTTTAATTTTGTTGTCACTTTGATTAGAAAACAACTTTCCTAACAGTGGAATATCGCCAATGCCAGGAATTTTATTAATGGTTTTTCTATCTTGGTCGTCTATTAAGCCTGCCAAAATTTGCGTTTCGCCATCATGCAAACGCAATTGAGTAGACGCCAAACGCGTGCCCACTCTAAACGCTACACTTTGGCTGCTGCCAGTGCTAGCCACCACCTGATCGCCAATAGAGCCAACATTTAAGTTAATTTTAATGGTCACATCATCGCTTGAGCTTATGGTTGGCTCTACCTCTAGCTTTAAGCCAGCATCAATATATTGCACGGTTTGCGATGCCACGCCAGTAGACGCCACATTGGCGGTAAATACAGGCACTTTTTCGCCAATGTGAATGCGCGCCGTTTCTCTGTTTTTAACGCGAATTCTAGGATTCGCCAGCAAATTCACATCGCCATCGGTTGCGTTAAACACCAAGCCGGGCACACCGTTTACCACCAAAGAATTACCCGATACTTTTAAATCGCGAATGGTTAAAATGCCGCCAGCAGGCACTGGCAAGCTAACGCCTGTGGGCGTATTAACGCCTAAATTTTGCAAATAACTGCGTTTTACTTCTA
>JAYWCF010000256.1:0-3730 GCA_043780715.1 Methylotenera sp.
TGTAGCGCGCGTTAAGGTAGATAAGCTAGAGTTGAATCAATTTGAGTAATATCAGTATGCGACGTCCGTGTTTACAAGTAATGATAGGCCATGTGCCTGTAGGTGGCGGTTTAGCTGGCTCTGCTACTGCTTCAGTGGTGGTGCAAAGCATGACCAATACCGATACTGCCGATGCACAAGCCACCATTCAGCAAGTGTACGAGCTTTGGCAAGCGGGATCTGAAGTGGTGCGCATTACGGTTAATTCGCCTGAAGCGGCTGCGCAAGTGGGCGCTATTAGAAAAGGTCTTGATGATTTAGGCTGTAATGTGCCGCTAGTGGGTGATTTTCACTATAACGGCCACAAATTGCTGGCGGCTTATCCTGATTGCGCCAAAAGTTTAGCCAAATATCGCATTAATCCGGGCAATGTGGGTAAAGGCAGTAAGCGTGATGAGCAGTTTGCTTACATGATTGAAGCCGCTATTCAATACAAAAAATCGGTGCGTATTGGCGTTAACTGGGGCAGTTTAGACTAAGCCAAAATGGCGCAGATGCTGGATGATAACGGCAAATCGGCTAACCCGATGTCTGCAGATGAATTGATGCGTGAAGCCTTGATTCAATCGGCTTTAGAAAGCGCGCAACAAGCCGTGGATATTGGCTTAAGTCCTAATCAAATCATCATTTCTTGCAAAGTGAGTAATGTGCAAGATTTAGTCAAAGTCTATCGCGAGCTAGCAAAACGCTGCGAATTCCCGCTGCACTTAGGCTTAACCGAAGCCGGTATGGGCTCTAAAGGTATTGTCGCTTCAACGGCGGCCTTATCTTTGTTATTGCAAGAAGGCATTGGCGATACCATTCGCGTATCACTAACGCCAGAACCGAATGAATCACGCACTAAAGAAGTGGTCGTTGCGCAAGAGATTTTGCAGACTATGGGTATTCGCTCGTTTACGCCGCTAGTCACGGCTTGTCCGGGTTGCGGACGTACTACAAGCACTTATTTTCAAGAGTTAGCTATGCAAATTCAAGGCTATTTGCGCACGCAAATGCCAGTGTGGCGCAAGGCTTATCCCGGCGTAGAGGACATGAGTGTGGCGGTGATGGGTTGCGTAGTAAACGGCCCTGGCGAATCTAAGTTGGCCAATATTGGCATTAGTTTGCCCGGCACAGGTGAAACGCCAGTGGCGCCAGTATTTGTGGATGGCGAAAAAACCGTCACCTTAAAAGGCGACCATATTGCTGAAGAGTTTCAAGCAATAGTAGAAGATTACGTGCAAAAAAATTATGCAGAAGGCGGTAAGTTGCGTCTAAAGCTCACAGAAAAAACCATACCAATTCAAGCAGTTAATTAATTTTCAATGGCTCAAAACTCATCCAACACAAAACTTCAATCCATCAAAGGTTTCTACGATATTCTGCCAGAAGCCACGCCGCTATGGTTTAAGCTAGAAGACACCGCGCGTAAAATCTTGGCGCAGTATGGCTACAACAATATCCGCATGCCTATCGTTGAGCCGACTGAGCTATTTGTGCGCAGCGTGGGTGAGCATACCGATATTGTTGAAAAAGAAATGTATTCTTGGGAAGATAAGTTGAATGGCGACAAGCTCACTTTGCGCCCAGAAGGTACGGCAGGTTGTGTGCGTGCGGTGATTGAAAGCAATTTAACCTACAATGGGCCGCAACGTTTATGGTATTCGGGCGCTATGTTTAGGCACGAAAATGTGCAAAAAGGCCGTCAACGTCAGTTCCACCAAATTGGGGTAGAAGCATTTGGATTTGATGCGCCAGAAGTAGATGCCGAACAAATTGTATTGCTAGCAAGATTGTGGCGCGAATTAGGCATTACAGACGTTGAGTTGCAGATTAATAGTATTGGCGATGCGGATGAACGCTTGGTTTATCGCCAAACTTTGATTACCTATTTTGAGCAACATGCCGATTTGTTGGACGAGGACGCGAAACGCCGCTTGCATACTAACCCCTTGCGCATTTTGGATACCAAAAATCCGCGCATGCAAGCCATGTGTGAAGCCGCGCCAAAATTAATGGATTGTTTGGGAGAAGCCAGCCGAACCCATTTTGAAAAGCTGTGTCTTTTGCTTAGAGACGCAGAAATTGGCTACATCATTAACCATCGCTTAGTGCGCGGCTTGGATTACTACAATCGAACCGTTTTTGAGTGGGTGACGACTAAGCTGGGCGCGCAAGGCACGATTGCAGGTGGTGGGCGTTATGATACTTTGGTTGAACGTTTGGGCGGCAACGCCACGCCCGCTTGCGGCTTTGGTATTGGTTTAGAGCGCGTATCTTTGTTAATGCAAGAATATGGCGTAACAGCCCAAAATACGCCTGATATTTACTTGGTGAATGTGGGCGAGTTGGCTGAAAAACAGGCGTTTGCCGTAGCAGAAACATTTAGAAGTGCTGGTTTAAGCGTGGTATTGCATGCGGGTGGCGGCAGCTTTAAATCGCAAATGAAAAAAGCCGATAGAAGCGGCGCGCGTTTTGCAGCAATTTTGGGTGATGATGAAGTGGCCGCAGGCGAAATATCGCTGAAACCTTTATTGCAAGCAGGTGAGCAAAAACGCTGTAAACTGGACCAAGTATATAGAGATGCAATTGTATTGATGTAAGTACATCAATTATTGAGTGATTTAAATTTAGGTGATATTTAAAAGCCCATGAGTGAAATCTTAACCATCAATAATCTAAACGTGACGCCAAAAAATGACTTGAATCGTTTTTTGGTCAAAAATGCCGCTTTTAGCCTGTCATCAGGTAAAACCACCTGCATCGTTGGCGAATCGGGTAGCGGTAAAAGCCTAACGGCGCTAACCATTATGGGCTTACTTTCGAAACAATTGCAATCAACTGGCAGCGTTGTATTTAATGGCCAAGATATTACGCAATTGGATAATAAAGCACTGCAAAGTATTCGTGGCGCTAAAATCGGCATGATTTTTCAAGAGCCGATGACTTCATTAAATCCTGTATTAACAGTGGGTTATCAAATTGGTGAAGCTTTAACCGCACATATGGGCTTAAAAGGCTCTGGCTTAAAATTACGGGTAGAAAGTTTATTGCAACAAGTGGGTATTCCCATGGACCGCGCTAGTAGCTACCCTGATGAGCTATCTGGCGGTCAGCGCCAGCGTGTGATGATTGCCATGAGTATTGCTTGTGAGCCAGCATTATTGATTGCTGATGAGCCAACTACGGCCTTGGATGTGACCGTGCAAGCGCAAATTTTACAGTTATTAGATGAATTAAAAACGCGCATGAATATGGCGATGCTATTTATTACGCATGATTTTGGCGTGGTGGCTGATATTGCCGATGATGTGATTGTGATGTTTAGGGGCGAAATCGTTGAAACTGGCACTAAAAAGCAGGTGCTAGAAAAGCCGCAACACCCTTACACCAAAGCGCTGTTAGCTTGCGTGCCAGATGCAGAAGGCAAAAAGCAGCTTAAGCCGATTGATTATGCATGGTTAAAAGATGGGCTAAACGATAAAAAGGCGGCTGCATGAATTTAGAAAATTCGCAAAATTTAGAAGCGGCACCTATTATTCTGCAAGCGAATAATTTAGTTAAAACCTACACGCAAAGCAGCGGACGTTTTGGCTTTGGTAGCGCGCAGATTAAGGCTTTAGACGATGTTAGCCTTTCATTAAGAGCAGGTTCTACCTTAGCCGTAGTGGGTGAATCTGGCTCTGGTAAATCCACCTTGGCGCGTTGTCTG
>JAYWCF010000257.1:0-3716 GCA_043780715.1 Methylotenera sp.
CTTAACAAAACGTGCCGCCTTTTATATATGGCCACCGCAGCGGTTGCGTTGTTAGGCGTTGGCTTGGCTGGCTTTTATGCATGGCAGGGCCGGCAGCAACATAATCAACTAGATTTACTGGCCGCGCAAACGCAGCAGCAGCAACGTTTATATGATGAGGTGGCCAAAAACTTCCCCAGCTCGCCAATCCCTAGTGTAGAGCTAAAAGTGGCGGCCGATTTAGCGCAAACCATTGAAGCTAACAGCCAAACACCTGCGCAATTTATGCGCATTTTAAGCGCGGCATGCGAAAGCGCACCTGAAATTAATTTAAATAGAATGCGTTGGCTGCTAAGTACAACGCCTGATATTGCCGATGAAGCGGCAAATTCCGCTGCTTTAGCTAATCAAGCAACAAGCCAAAGCCCAAATGCAGACCCCACAAAATTGGTGCAAGTGGGTTTTGTGAATGCCGAAATTAGAGGTTTTACTGGCGATTATCGCGCGGCGCTTAATACAGTAAGCCAGTTTGTGGCGACTATAAAAACGAATCCGGCAGTAGAGGTAGTAACTATTTTGCAAGAGCCGGTTAATGTGAGCTCGCTGGCAAACTTGCAAGGCAGCACCACCGATGAAACCGCAACCGAACGTCCGCCTGCCATTTTTAAGCTAAAAATTGTGTTAAAAACACAAACGGCCAATGTGACCAATGCCGCACTAAACGCGGCAGGGAATGCATCATGAGCATGACCCAACAAGATTGGCGCAAATTAAGATACCCCATTATTGGCTTGGGTGTGGTCCTTGTTTTTGCTGGTTTATTAATCAGCTTTGCCGATCAATATCGTCAAGAAAATGCAGCCGCTTTAAGCACTCAACAAAATTTATTAAATCAAGCGCGGCAAAAATACCAATCTTCTGGCTTAGAAAAAGAAACCATTACCACTTATCTGCCCGCTTATAACAATTTGCTTGCCAACGGCTTTGTGGGCGAAGAGCGGCGCATTGAATGGATAGAAACCTTACGCCAAATTCACCATCAGCATAAATTATTTAGCATTGATTACAGCATTGGCTTGCAAGAAAATTACAAAACACCGTTTTTGGCTAACTTAGGCAATTTTGCCCTGCATCGCTCTGTGATGAAGCTTAATTTAGATATGCTGCACGAAGGCGATATATTGACGCTATTAGATGGCCTGCAGGCGCAATCGACCCCGTTTATTGTGCGCGAATGCGAGATTAGCCGACCCATTGGCGCAAGCATAAATGTGAGAACAGTAAGCGCCAATTTAAAAGCGGTATGTGAAATTGATTGGCTAACCTTGCGCGACTCACAGCTGACAAATGATGTGCCGAAGGGGGCGATTTAATGAGATTGTTTGCATTAATCCTACTAGTCGCTAGCCAAATTGCATGGTTGCAAACAGCACAAGCGGCTCAAGATTTGCAAACGGCACAAGGCATGGGCCGCTTATTTAGCTCACCCGCTGAGCGCAGCACACTCAATTATTTGCGCCAAACCAAAAAAGCACTGGTAGTTGCCCCTGTGCAAGAACTTACTCAACAAGCAGAACCAGCGCTTGTGGTGTTGCCAGACGCCATTAGTATGCAAGGCTACGTTAAGCGCAGCGATGGCAAACAAGGCACCGTGTGGATTAACAACCAAGCTATGCAAGAAAATTCGGGCAACAAAGATGTGCAAGTAGGCCGCCTGCCCGAAAATGGCAACCGCATACCGCTAAAACTCCCCGCCAATGGCCGCCGCTTAACTTTAAAAGCTGGCCAAGTGTATGACCCTGAATACAATCGGGTGAGCGAAGCGCGAAGCTACTCTATAAACAAAGATATAGGCAGAATAGGCGATGAAGCCGCGTATTAGTGAGCAAGGGCTTGCATTGTTAGCGCTAGTTTTTTTTATCGCCATTATTATTACCGCTTATACGGTTAAAAAATTAAACGCTTCTGAGATTTCTGTGCAGCGCGATAAAGTGACGGCAGCAGCTTTGGCACAGGCTAAAGATGCTTTAATGGGATGGTCTGTTGCGCACCCGCAATATCCTGGAATTTTACCTTTTCCTGACCGCAGTGCAGGCGATGGCAATTATGATGGCAATGCAGATTGCACTAATTTTGTTCCTTCATTTAATTTATTAATAGGCAAGTTGCCTTTCGCGACGCAAACCGTACCTTGTATAGGAACTGGTGCTAACCAATACGGATTATCTGCCGATTTGGTGGATGGGTCCGGTGAGCGCTTATGGTACGCGGTATCTCGAAATCTGATTAGAACGTCAGTAGTGCCTGGCAGTCTTGTAATCAATCCCGCTATTGCCGATGCGCCAGCCGAACCTTGGCTTATTGTTCGAGATAAAAATGGCCAAATTATTTCTAGCCGTGTGGCCGCGGTCATCATAGCGCCAGGTGCGCCGATTGCTGGACAAGACCGTTCTGGTGGTCTAGCTGGCGCAAATGCTTATTTAGATAATATTACGATTGCAGGTGTTGCGTATTCAAATGCAAATGATGCTATAGCCAATGAGGATTTTATTATAGGTGATGATATGAGCCATGTTTCGCCTACTAATCCACTTTACTTGCAACCTTATCAATACAACGATAAATTGATTTACATTACCATTGATGAATTAATACTTGCCGTGAATAAACGGGCAGTTGGTGAAGCAGCGAATAGCTTAAGAAATTATTATCAGGCAAGCGCGGTTAACCCTGCAGCAAGGTTTTATCCTTATGCAGCCGTGCTGGGCGACTTGAACAATTTATGCGAAGAGGGTATTCAGCAAGGACAGTTACCTATTAATAATGCAGCTAGTAACTGCACACATCCTAATAATGGTCTAACTAATTTGCCAGCATGGTTTACAGAAAATCGCTGGCAAGATTTTATGTATTATGCGTTGTCAAACGATTGCAGCTTTGACTTACCTGGCTGCGCAACTGGCGCTATTCAGGTAGGTGCACAAGCTAATGTAAACGCCTTGGTCATTGCAACAGGTGCAATTAATGCAGGACAAGCAAGGCCTTCAGCTAACGCAAATAATTACTTAGATAGTGTTGAGAATGCCGATATGGATTTCGTTTATGACGCAGTCGGCACTTTGCTGACAAACAATTATAATGACCAAATGTTAATAGTGGCGCCATGATGAAAAACATGATGAGAAATAAACAAGGTTTTACGCTAGTTGAGCTGGCTATTGTGCTGGTAATAATTGGCTTGTTGTTAGCGACATTTTTAACACCGTTAACCGCTCAAATAGCATTAAGAAACAACAGCGAAACAAAAACGGAGCTTAGTGAAGTGCGTGAGGCGCTGGTAGGCTATGCGCTAAGTCATAGCGCACTTGATGGCAAGCCTTTTTTGCCGTGTCCAGACACCGATGGCAATGGAACTGAAAACAGAGTGGGGGCAATATGCGCCAATCTTGTCGGTCAATTACCTTTTAGTGATTTAGGCTTAATTGGAAATGATAGCTGGAACAATCCATTTATTTATAGAGTAACGCAAACCTATGCAAATTCAGCTGTTGGTTTTGGCTTGGCTACGGCTGGCGATATTTCTGTGTTAAATGCAGCGGCTGGCGGAAACGTCATTGCGGTAAATGTTCCTGCTATTGTCGTTTCGCTAGGCGAAAACGGTAACGTTGCACCAGTAATAGGGGCCGACCAGCTGGAAAATACAGATGGTGACCTTATTTATGTTAATAAAGATTTTG
>JAYWCF010000258.1:0-3712 GCA_043780715.1 Methylotenera sp.
GCGCAACGCTTAGCCGCACCACTAAAACCACAGAGGCGGTGCGCGCGGCTATCCACAAAGATCCAGCAGCGGCGCATGAATTTGCGGTGAATGGTTTTGACTTGATTGGTGGCGGCAATAAAACCAGCGCGGCGACCATGTTTGTGCGATTAAAAGATTGGTCAGAGCGCGAAACCACGGCTGAGCAAATTGTTGGCAAACTGTTTGGCATTGGCGCGCAACAACCAGACGGCATGGCGATTGCGTTTAATCCGCCTGCCATCCGCGGATTAGGTAGCTCTGGCGGCTTTGAGGTGTATGTGCAAAGTCGAAGCGATTCTGACCCTATGCGTTTATCGGCGGTAGTGAACAACTTTATGGATGCCTTGCGCAAAGAGCAGAAATTAACCGGTATTAACTCGTTTTTCCGCCCAACGGTGCCGCAATTATTTGTAGAAGTAGATGAAGCAAAAGCGATTTCGCAAGGCGTGCCGGTAGCCGATATTTACGCTACTTTGCAAAGCACCATGGGTTCGCTTTATGTGAACGACTTTAATAAATCGGGCCGTACTTATAGAGTGCAATTGCAAGCCGAAGCGGAATATCGCATGAAAGCCGAAGACTTAGGCAAAGTGTATGTGCGCTCAAAAGCAGGCCAAATGGTGCCGCTGTCAGCCTTAAGCAAAGTCAGCAATATTGTAGGTGCTGAACAGCTAGAGCGTTACAACGGCTTGCTTTCAGCCAAAGTATTAGGCGGCGGTGCTGTGGGTGTTAGCTCTGGTGATGCGATTGCCATGGTTGAGAAAGTTGCCGCTGAAAACTTACCAAGCGGTTACCAAATCGCTTGGACAGGCCAAGCCTATCAAGAAAAACGCACTGGTTCAGCCGCGATATTCGCTTTCGGCTTTGCCATTATTATGGTGTTCTTAATTTTGGCCGCGCAATTTGAAACTTGGGCGCTACCATTGGCGGTGATTATGGCGGTGCCGTTTGCCTTAGCTGGTGCGTTTTTGGCGGTATTAATGCGTGGTATGCCCAATGATATTTATTTCCAAATTGGGCTAATTACCTTAGTTGGTTTGGCGGCGAAAAATGCCATTTTAATTGTGGAATTTGCCAGCCAAAAAATGGAAGAGGGCATGCCTGTGGCGCAAGCCGCGCTTGAAGCGGCCAGAATGCGCTTTAGGCCAATTGTGATGACATCGATGGCGTTTGTGTTGGGTATTGTGCCCTTGGTGATTGCAACAGGTGCAGGTGCGGCAGCGCGCCGCAGCATGGGTACAGGCGTATTTGGCGGCATGATTTTAGCCACTTTTGTGGCAACTATATTTATCCCGCTATTCTTTACTTGGTTAAGCAACACGCATGTGGATAGAAAGCACCATGACAAAGGCTTGACGCCAGAAGTAGATCATTCTAAGGAAACGGTATGATGCAGTACAAAAAATCGAATAATGTGAAGCTGAAATTTAACCTAGTTTCTTTGGCCGTTGCAACGGTTTTATTATCTGGCTGCCAAGCATTAGGTCCAAATTATTTGCGACAAGTATTTAATTTGCCGCCAAAATTTAGTGAGCCAGTGGCGGCGGAAACGGCAAATAATGCCGCGCCAACCGCTTGGTGGAAACAATATCAAGATGCCAAATTAAACGAGTTGGTTGAGCTAAGTTTAAAAAATAATAGCGATATTCAGTTGGCCGTTGCGCGTATTGAAGAGGCCGATGCCAGCATGCGCGAAATAGGCGCATCACTGTTCCCTGAAGTGAATTTTACAAGCAAAGCCACGCGTACTAAAGTGACTGAGCTGGGCGCTTTTCCTGTCTTTATTGCGCCTATTCGTAATAACTATACCTTTGGATTTAATACCAATTATGAGCTGGATTTTTGGGGCAAAATTAGGCGCGCTAAAGAAGCGGCAACCGCAAATGCCTTGTCTTCGCGCTATTCAAAACAAACGGTTGAGCTTTCATTGATTGGCTTGGTTAGCAGCAATTACCTGCAATTGCGCGGTATTGAGGCGCAAATAGCAGTAACCAAAGACAATCAACGTAGCCGCCAAGAATCGCTTAACTTAACGCAGCGCAGGCTGGATGGCGGCATTGCCAGCAGCTTAGAAGTGAGTCAGGCAGAAGTAGCTGTTAGCAATTTAAACGCGCAATTGATTGAATTAAATCGTCTGCACGCTTTAACTTTGCATCAGTTGGCGGTGTTAACAGGCACGCTGGATTTAAAATTAGAGGCAGCAAATCAAGCGGATATTCGTGCCTTACCAATTCCGCCGATTCCACCAGCTGGTTTACCTTCTAGCTTATTAGAAAATCGGCCGGATATTCGCCAAGCAGAACAAACATTGATCGCACAAAATGCGCAGATTGGCATTGCCAAAGCGGCTTTGTATCCAAGCATTAGCCTAACCGGTAACTATGGTGCTGAAAGTTTGGCGTTAAGCAATTTATTAAAATCGGGCGCCCGAGTTTGGACATTGGGCTTAGGCTTAGATTTACCAATTTTCGATTCAGGCAAACGCAATGCTAGGGTAGACCAAGCCACCGCGCGCCAAAAACAAGCCTTAGCGCAATATCAAACCACTATTCAAAAGGCGTTTAGAGAGGTAAACGATGCTTTAGTAACACGCCGTTTAAATGTAGAGCGCGAGCAAAGTTTGGCGGCCAGTGAAGCATCAGCTAAAAAAGCATTGGCAGTGGCTGAGAATCGCTATAAAGCTGGTTATTCGGCTTATTTAGAAGTATTGGATGCGCAGCGCGTGTACAACGATGCGGCATTAGCCAATGTGCAAGCAAGGCAGGCCACCAGCTTGGCCAGTGTGGAATTGTTTAAAGTGTTGGGTGGCGATTGGCGCGAAAAAGCAGCCTTAGAGACGGCGCCAACATCAAGCGCAACACCTTTAAAAACGGAAGCCGTTGCCACTAAAGTTAATTGATTTTTAAAAGCCAAGTGCTAATTTTTTTGCGCTTGGCTATTAAGCTTGAGTCTGGATATTAGGCTTGTGCTTGGCTATTAAACAGAGCTTTAAATCAAAAGCTCCAAATCAAGAAGTGTTAAAACGGAAACGCTACTTTCACCCAATCATCGCGCGATTCAATTGGTGCACCTAGAAGTGCGCGTTTGTATGAATCGGCGATACTAACGGCGTAACTGGTATTTGGGCGATAGTGCGATTTTGGTATTAGCAAGGATGAAACACTGGATATGCCGGCTTCAATCGGCATATAAATGCCAGCAAACAAGCCAGCATCCATGCGCAATTCATCTGGAATATCACTCAAGGTAGCAACTGTGTCAGAAAAAATTTCTTGGCTAGATAATTGACGCATTTGCACCCAAACAGGGTGTTGCGACATAATTTCAATGCCTACTTTAAGTTGATTGCCCGTGGTTGGTTTTACGCCACGAATAATGCCCACAATCAATTGATTTGGGTCTTCATCAATCATCAAGCCGATTAATTTATCTGGTCTAGCCAAAATATTGGCATATTTATTCACCCTAGTACCCAAACCATGCGGACTTTCATCGGTGATAATCCAAGTATCCAGCGACGCGCTATTGATGGATATGCTGCCTAATTGCGTTAATGGTATGCGCGTTTGCATGCGCTCTTCAAACGATTTGCCATCTTTCGATTTTTGCAAACCATTAATCACTTGATTAGCTTGACGCACCTGATTGCAAATATTGGCGATACCAGCCGTTACCTTTGCGTTTTTTGAGG